>JADLHH010000388.1 GCA_020848855.1 Anaerolineae bacterium
ACTGAACGCCTGATCAAGATGGAGCAGCTACTGTTTCGTTCTGCTGCCGGATTGCGCGCCGTCGAGATTGCGGAAGCCTGCGGTGTTGACCGGCGCACCGTCTATCGTGATCTTTCGCTCCTGGGCGACATTGGCGTGCCGGTCTACCAAAAGGAAGGGCGCTTTTGCCTCGAACGAGACCACTATCTGGCGACCATTCGTTTGAGCTTTGATGAAACGGTGGCGCTGCTGCTGACGGCGTCGATGACTCAAAACGGCAGCCCGCACCTGACTTCGGCGATGGCGAAACTGAGCCAGGCGCTGCCCGACCCGGTGACTGACCCCGTCGATAACACGCGTGGTTCGGTGCTGGCGCAGAAGCAGAACGGCGATGGCGGACGCACGGACATGCTCGACACGATTACGCGCGCGTGGGCGGAGCAGCGTTGTCTCAAGGTCTGGTACCGAACGCGCAGCGAAGGCAAAGTCCGGGCGCGAGAAGTGTCAGTCTACTTCGTCGAACCGAAGCCGGATGGCATGGTGCTGATCGTCGGCTATGATGGGCTTTCGGAACGGGTGCGCACCTTCAAGCTGAACCGTGTGGAGCGCGTGAAGATGCTGCCAAGCACGTACAAATTACCCTTTCATTTTGACACAAAAAAGTACTTGTTCTACCTGCGCGACGCCGCGAAAGGTCAACCCGTACCGAAGGTTAGCCCGTGAGCGCTGGCGCGAAGACCAGGCTGAGATAATCGTAAGCGGGACGCGGCTGACCGGATGGCGCGAACAGGCTGTAGTAACAGGCGTCGAGGTTGTCCGGCTGTGCCACACAGCTATTAAGGTTGTAGGCGATCATTACGCCGACAAAGCCGGAGTTCGCGCCGAGTTCGAAACCACGGGTGAGATACTCCGCCTGGTCCTGAAATGTGTTGTCGCCAACGAACCGGCTGTTCTCCGGCGCTGTGCCGATGTCCTCGCTCGTCCCCCAGCCAAATTCCGTCACCCAGATTTGCCTGCTCAAATCGCCGTTGCTGCGCATGATTTCGCGGTAACGATTGAGCGTCTCCAGGAAGTAGAAGCTGGGATGCTCGTAGTGCGTCTGGATGCCAGCTTCCGGCTCGCAGCAGAGGGCGTTTGGCGGGTTGGCGAACCCAAACGGATGCGCGCCGACCGCGTCACTGAAGCTGACCAAGCCCAGCTCGTATAACCGCGCCAGAAACAGGCGGTCGTCGAGGGCGTTGATGCCGTCATTAAATCCGGTTGGGGCAAGCCCCGCACTGACAACGGTAGCGGCAGGGTTGGCGGCTTTGATGGCAGGGTAGGCGGCGCGCAGCAGCAGCGCGTAGCTTTCTGCGCTGACGGGATGCAGCGGGTTGTTCCATTCACGTCGCAAGTTCGGTTCGTGCCAGATTTCATAGGCGCTGACGCGCCCCGCGTAACGCGCCGCAAGCGCCCCGACAAAAGCCGCATAGTGGGCAGGGTCGTCGGGCGGTCCGTTTTCCAGCGTGCTGGATCGTGCCCAGTCCGGCGCGTTCGTGACCGTCAGCAGAATCTTCATGCTGCGTGCGGTCAGCGCATCAATGATCGTGTCGAGGCGGGTGGTGTCTATCATTCCCGCGTTGGGTTCGAGCGCGTGCCACGAAATGCGCAGCTTGACCCAGCGCATACCCATCGCAGCGACCGCTCCCGTCACGCTGTTCACATCCTGGTCGTCGAAATAGGCTTCAACACCGTAATCAAATTCAGGCGACACGGCAATGCGGTTCGGCTCGGTTGCCGGAATGGGTTCGGTTGGCGCGGGAGTCGGCTGAGCTGCTGGCATGGACAGGGCGCGCACCGGGATGCGCAGTCGCTGTCCGGCGATGATCATCTGGGCACTTTGCAGATTGTTGACCCGCATAATCGCGCTGATAGTGGTGCCGTGGCGCGCGGCGATAGCGCTGAGGGTGTCATTCAACTGAACGACATACTCAAAGGTTTCAGGGGTGGGGGTTGCGGCATCCTGAGCGAAGGCGGGAAGGCACACCATGAATATCAGCACAACGGTCAGGATAATTTTCGACATCGCTACTCCCTCGCCTCGATTGTTTCTCAAGGCGATCTTACCGTGCTTGCCGGTGGGCTGCCAGCGTAGTTTGTGGGCAATTTGGGCGAATCGCCGAGGAACTTTTACAACCTTTTCCAACATTTCGGCGTATCTTTAGTCTAGCGGTAAACTCGCTTGAGGTTTATAAATGAACCTGTATGCGGAAAGGAGCTAGTCGTTCAATGTTGAAAAAAATCGCGGTGATCCTGACCACGCTGCTGGTCTTGGGGGTTGCCGTTGCTGGGGCACAAGACAATCGAACCGTATTCTGGCAGCGCTGGGATGTGGTGATCGACCAGGTCGATACGACAGACAACCGTTTCAGAGTGACTGAAATTTACGACATGGAGTTTGGCGGCAGGTTCAGCTTCGGCTCCGCTGTGATCCCGACCGACCGCCTGAATGGCATCAGCAATGTGCAGGTCACGCAGGACGGGCAGCGCCTTCGGGAAGGCTGCGCGCAGCAGGCAGGCACGTACTGCGTGCGCCAAAGCTCGGACGAGCTTTCCATTCAGTACTACTTCCTTTCGCCTATCAACAACGGCACGGCGAATTTTGAGATCAGCTACCAGGTAAGCGGCGGGCTGCGCGTCTACCCGGATGGCGACCAGCTCTGGTGGATCGCTGTGCCATCCGAGCATTACGGCTTCCCGATTGGCAGCAGCACGATCACGGTCGACCTGCCGGACGGCTTCGCGCCGCGCGAGGGCGTCGACCCCGTGGTGACCTATGGTGCGCCGAGCGACGTGCAGGTCAACGGAACGCGGATCGTCGCAAAGTCGACCGGATCGCTGGATGGCAATGACTATTTCGAAATTCGCGCGCAGTACCCGCACGACCCGAACGCGTCTCCTGCGCCCTGGCAAGCCGACTTCGATTCGCAGCGTGCCTTTCAGGAAAATACGCTGCCGCTGCTGCAACTCGGCTTAATTGCGCTCTCGCTACTGATTGGGGTCGGCGGCGTACTGTTCTTCTACACGATGTACATGCGCAAAGGGCGCGACCCGCAGATCGGTCCTGTGCCGACGTTCTTGAGCGAGCCGCCGTCAGACCTGCCACCGGCGATTGTCGGTACACTGGTGGACGAACGTGCTGACCCGCGCGACGCGATTTCGACAATTATTGACTTGGCGGAGCGCGGCTACCTCGCCATAGAAGAAGCCAAGACGGAAGGGCTGTTTGGGCTGGGAGGCGGCAGCACGTTCACGTTCAAGCGCAGCGATAAGCCTGCTGAAGACCTGCGCCCGTTCGAGAAAACGCTGCTCAACCGCTTGTTCACAGGCAGCCAACTTGAACGCACGATGGACTCAATTCGGACGAAATTCTATACCGTGATCGCGCAGATACAGAGCAACCTCTACGACGAACTGGTCAACGAAGGCTTTTTCGACAGCAACCCGAACAACACCCGCAACGGCTGGAGCATCTTCGCGGTGCTGATTATGGGGCTGTCGATCGTTGTCGGCTTC
>JADLHH010000389.1 GCA_020848855.1 Anaerolineae bacterium
CCTCCCTTCCCCGAATTCAGGGAAGGGCGCGAACATAAGAACGCTGCTAGCAGATACGAACCGGCTTGCCGGAAAAACCTTGAGTTGATGCCTATGGGCAGACTTGCAGGTCTGCCCTTTTCATATGCGTCAGCCGGCGGTCACCTGGTGAATCTGGATCAGGTTTCCGCAGGTATCGTCGAAGATCGCCACGCTCGTCGTGCCCATGTTGGTCGGCTCCATCGTGAACTCGACGCCCAGCGCCTTCAGGCGCTCATATTCCGCTTGAATGTCGCTGACCTCAAACGTCGTGAACGGGATGCCGTCCTGCACCAGCGATTCCTTCAGCGCCTTCATCGCCGGGTACTCGGCATTCGGCTCCAGCAGCAGTTCGACGCCGTTCGGGTTTTCGGGGGAAACTACGGTCAGCCAGCGCGCGCCTTCGCCCAATGGAATGTCACGCTTCTTCACGAAGCCCAGTACCTCGGTATAGAACTTCAATGCCTGATCGTAATCGGCGATAGAGATGCTTGTTACCGTGATTTTCATGCGGGCTTATCCTTTCCTCAGTAGCCTGGTCGCCGTAGCGCAGTCCAGTTGACGAAACGCGCGTGGACTGAGACCATACTGCTGCTTGAAAGCCTTGCTGAAGGCAGCATGGGTATGGTAGCCCGCCGCCAGCGCCACCTCGGTGATATCCACCGCGCCCATCCGCAGCTTGCGCCCGGCGCGTTCCAGCCGCACACGGCGGATATAACGGGCGATGCTCTCACCCGTGCAGGCGGTGAACACGCGGTGCAGGTGGGGAACCGAGAATCCGGCGCTGTGCGCCAGCCTTTTCCGGTCGAGCGGCTCGCTGATGTACTCGCGGATGTAGCGCTGCAGTTCCCGGATGCGCTCGTGATGGTCTGGAAGTACAAGTGCGTTCGTCAACCGGTCGTCATTATGACTCATTAGAACGTCCGTTCACTATTCCAAACGTATCATACTTGAGCGCCCGGTAGGATTCGGGCATGAAAGGGGCGTGGCTGCCTGACCGCACATCGCCGCGCCCCGGCTTGCGTGTCAAATTCCGGTGGCGGTCACGCCATATTCGCCGCTGCTGTACACGTACACCGGGTTGTCGATCTCGTTGGTCAGGTCGCCGTCGTGGAACCAGTTGTACACCCACTTCGCGTCGCTAATCGTCAGGTTGACGCAGCCATGACTCTGGCGATAGCCGAACAGGTCGTGCCAGTACGTCCCGTGCAGGCTGATGCCGCCGTTGAAGTACATCACCCAGGGCACGCTTTGCAGCGCATAGGCGCTCGGCGCGCCGGTCGCCCCGGACATGCCGTCGGCGGGCAGGCTCGCCCACACGTTGAACAAGCCTTCCGGCGTCTCGTGCGTCGGCAAGCCGGACGAGATCAGCGTGGCGTACACCGGCGTGTCGTCCTCGTAAGCGACCAGCGTCTGCTCGTACAGGTCGACCGCCACCCAGCGCCCGCTCACGCCTTCCGGTCGCTCGATCTTCTGGATTTTGGCGACGAAGCGCTGCTCGACCCACTGGTTGGGACCGATCATGTACCAGTGCCAGCCGTCGGCGTCGGTGGCGGTGGCGAAGATGTTGACCGGCTCGTAGCGCTTGATCCAGCGCCCGGTGTCCTGCGAGCGCGGACCGCCGGGGTATGCCGAGACGTAAATCCGGCTGAGGTCGAGCACGAAGGCGAAGGGGTATTCCAGCCCGTCGCTGATCGTCACGCCCGTGAAGTACGACGGCTGCGACCAGCGGGCATCGCTCTCGCGAATCCACCTGCCGCCTTCGATCTGTATCCAGCCGTCCACGCTCAGGTCAACCGCCCGGATGAAGTTGAAGCCCTGTGGAATTTCGGCGGCGGGGCTGCCGTCCGGCGCGTCGAACGTCGGCGTCGGTTCGGGACCCACGCGCCAGAAGCTGTAGGTCGTCAGCGTAAAGCGATCCTGCTCGATAGGCGTGATCTCCGGCGGCGTGGGGTATGTGGCGATCATCTGCTGACAGGCGTCGCTCAGTTCGCCGCCGTCGGTGAATTCGGCGCAGACCGTCGGATCGTAAGTGACGCCATCGACGACGATTGGTGTCGCTTCGGCATCCTGGGCGGACGCGGGCAGGGCGATACTCAACGCAAATACCAGCAAGAACAGTAAAACAATGCGTCGCATTCCGTCTTTACCTCAGCCTAACCGTACTTTGCGGGCGCATTTTATCATTGCTGGTGCGGATTCGTCAGCGGGGAATGGCGAACGCCGGGCAAACGGTGGGTTTAGAGTCGATCTGCCTCGTCGGGTTCGTTCGCGGCGACTTTCGACAAGGCGGCGTCAAATTTGCTGCGGCTGCCGCGCTGCGCGCGTTCGGTTAGGTATTCTTCCGTCATCAAGGCGGAAACCTTCTCGCTCAGCGCCAGCGTGATGAACTGGTTGATCGAGACGTTGTCTTCTTTGGCGAGTTCACGAATCGCTTCATGCAGCGATTCAGGCAAGCGCAGATTGATCGCGCTCATAAGAGTGCTCCTATTCTACTTACACCCGCAGCGCGGCGACAATCGCAGTCTGATACTCGTCAAGCTGCTCGCGCAGGGATTGACAGGCGGCGTTGGCATCGCCTGTGTCGATCAGGTGCAGCAGGTTGTCGTGCGCGTCGATAAGGGCGTTGAGTTCGTGGGCGGCGCGCGGCGCGCGCGCCTGCCGCA
>JADLHH010000390.1 GCA_020848855.1 Anaerolineae bacterium
ACCCGGCTGATTGGCGATTTCAGCGACCCGAATCGCAACCTGACGCTGACGGTCGACGACCGGCCGCAGGCTTGGCGGGTCGCCTGGACACCGGACGACGTGTTCACCGGCATGGCAAGCGGCGCGACGCTGCGGGTCACGTCGACTATCCCTAACCGCGCCAACATCTACGACCGCGACGGGCAGGTGCTCGCCGACCAGAACGGGCGAATCGTGCGGCTCGAACTGGTGCCGCAGCGCATCCCGAACTACGCGGCTTGCCTCAGCGTGCTGGCGACCGCGCTCGACGAAACGGTCGAGGACGTGCAGGCGAGCCTGGAGTCGCGTCCGTCGGATTGGCTGTTGGACGTGGGTGAAATCGAGCCGGCGACCTACGAGGCGACTCACGAAGCGCTCGAAACCGACTGCGGCATGACATTCAAGGAGCAGTTCACGCGGCGCTACGTCTCCGGGCAGGCGGCGGCGCACATTATCGGTTACGTTGGCTATCCCGACGAGGCAGACCTGCCGGAAGTCGAGGCGGCAGGCTTCAATCAGGCGTCGATCCTCGGTCGCAGCGGTATTGAACTGATGTGGGACGAGACGCTGCGCGGCAAGCCCGGCGCGACCCTGCAATTGGTCGACGCCAGTGGAAACCTCATCCGCGAGCTGGCGCGAGCAGCGGCGCAGCCCGGCAAGAGCCTGTGGCTGACCTTCGAAACTGACTTCCAGCGTAAGGTGCAGCAAATCGTCGCCGACCACTATACGCAGGCGAAGGACTCGTGGGCGCCCACCTCGCCGGGCGCGTCGGTGGTGGTCATGAACCCGAACACCGGCGAAATCTACGCGCTGGTGAGCTATCCATTCATCGACGATAACGCTTATCTGCCGTTCCCCATGATGGGCAGAGAAGCGGCAGCGGCGTTGATCGCTCAGTACCAGAACGATCCGCGTCACCCGGAAGTCAACCGCCCGACTCAGGGCGTGTTTGCGCTTGGCTCGGCGATGAAGCCGCTGAGCGCCGCCGCCGTCGCCGACAGCGGCGTATATGCGCTCAATCAGGCGTACGTCTGCACCGGCGTGTGGAACCGTGACATCACCCGCTACGACTGGTATCCGCAGGGGCATGGTCGCGTGACGCTGGCGAGCGCGCTCACGCAAAGCTGCAACCCGTATTTCTACGAAGTCGGCTACCAATTGTATGAAGCCGACCCCTGGCTGCTGCCGAACTACATGCGGCGCGTCGGCTATGGCGAGCCGACCGGGCTGACCGACATCCCGGAGCAGGTCGGCTTGATCGGCGACCCCGACTGGTATCGCACGACCTACGGCGACGACTGGCGCTTCTCGGAAGAAGTCAACATGTCGATTGGGCAGGGCTACGTGCAGGTGACGCCGCTTCAGGTGGCGCGCTGGTACTCGGCGATTGCCAACGGCGGTAACCTGCCGACGCCGTATCTCGTCTCGCAGTATGGGCTGATCGGCGACACGCCCACCCCGGCGCATGAGCCGGAGATGACCCCGACGGGCATCAAGCCGGAAGTCATCCAGACGATTCAGGAAGGCTTGTGCGCGGTGACGACCTCGCCGGTGGGCACGGCGGAATTCGTCTTCCGCAATTCGGCGCTGCAAACGCTCGGCGTGTGCGGCAAGACCGGTACAGCGCAGACCGGCGACTCAAACACCAATTCGCACGCCTGGTTCGCTTCGTGGGCGCCGCGCGAAAACCCGCAGGTAGTGGTCGTGGCGATGGTTGAGACGGCGGGCGAAGGCTCGGAAGTCGCCGCCCCGATTGCCCGCGAGGTGCTGGAAGCGTACTTCGGGCTGACACCGTGAGACGAAGTTAAGCACACGTCACCTATGAGACTTATTCTGGTTTTGCTGGGTCTTCTGCTGGTACTGGTTTCCGCTGCTGCGCAGGAACTGCCCCTTGACCCGAACGCCGTGCCGGACAAGGGCATCGCGGCGGGCGGCGTCGGCTTTCAGCCCGATCCGTTCCGCGTCGAGGGGGTGACGGGCGGCGGCGACATCGACGCGCGCGGGCGCAACCTCGGCGGCGACTGCACCGGCATGATCACCGTGCAGCCGGATTTTCGCTTCACGGCGCTGACCCCGTTCGACGAACTGCATTTCATCTTCGTCGCCGACGCGGTGACGGCGGACGCCACGCTGGTGATCCGCGACCCGAACGGCGATTACCGCTGCAACGACAATTCCTACGGCGTGCGCAACCCGACCATCGACGTCAAACCCGCCCCGCAGGGCGATTACAACCTGTGGGTGGGCGCGCGCACCGAGCGCGTGTTCGGCAGCCTGTACGTAACGACTCGCGGCGATATCACGCCCAGTTCGCTGGGGCTGAATATCCCGCTGCCGACGCCTGCTACGCCGATTCCGGCGACGGCGACACCCATTCCGGCGACGGCGCTCAACCCGACGCTGGCGGCGTCATCCGGCACAGACGACCTGACGGCGGGGTTCCTGCCCGACCCATACTACCGTATCGTGTTCGGCGGCGGCACGCTCGACGCGGCGGCATCGGCTTCCGGCGACGAGTGCTTCGGTTATGCTTCCAGCGCGCCCGGTTTCCGGCTCAACTGGTCGGGCAGTTCGACACGGCTGCGCTTCCTGTTCGCGCCGTTCAACGACGCCGACGATGCCGGACTAATCGTGCTGGGTCCCGATGGCGAATGGCGCTGCAACCGCGACTTCGCCGGCGGCTACACGCGCCCGCAGGTCGAATTCATTAATCCGGTGGTGGGGA
>JADLHH010000391.1 GCA_020848855.1 Anaerolineae bacterium
AACCGCACGACCATCGGCATCGACCGGCATCCCGGCGCGTTTGCCGACTATCTCCAACTGACGACCCGCAATCTGTACGCCGTGCCGGATAGTGTTTCCGACGATGCCGCTGTGTTTGCCGAACCGCTGGCGGCGGCGCTGCAAATCCTCGAAGCGCAGCAGATTTCCCCCGGCGACCGCGTGATCCTGATCGGCACAGGCAAGCTGGGGCTGCTGACGGCGCAGGTTGCCCGCCTGACCGGTGCGAACGTCGCCGCCGTCGTCCGTCACGAACGCTCGGCGTGGCTGTTGAATGGCTGGGGGATTCCGGCGCTGGAATACGGCGAGTTCCCGGCGCACCGGGCGCAGGTCGTCATCGACTGCACCGGGACGGCGCAGGGGTTCGCCGACGCGCTGGGGCTGGTCGAGCCGCGCGGCACAATCATTCTCAAGAGCACGTATCTGGAACTGCCGCGTGTGAACCTCACGCGCATCGCCGTTGACGAAATCCGCGTGATCGGCAGCCGCTGCGGTCCTTTCGACGCGGCGCTGCGGCTGCTGGCTTCAGGCACGATTGACGTGGAATCGCTGATCGACGCCCGTTATCCGCTGGACGACGGACTGAACGCCGTCGAGCACGCCGCACGCAAGGGCACGCTCAAAGTCCTGCTGGAAATCAGTTAGGCAGTCACCTGGCATCAATTGGAAAATAACAGCTTCATGAAAAAGGCATGGAACTCGTTGCTATTACAGAACAAATGAGCTATACTTGTGGAGTGATCGGATGCCTGCCTGAGAGAAGCGTTCCCGAATGTCGGGCGGGTGTAAATGCTAGAGGAGAAATGAGCATGGCAACGCAAGACCATACCCAGAATCAATCCTCAACACAGCAATCACCATCCACATTGAATTTGAACTCAATCTTGCTCGGAACTGCCCAACCGAAGGTGCTTGTTGAGTTCTATCAAAACGTTTTTGGCAGACCGGCAGACATGACGGATGGCGGCTATTCTGGCTGGCAAGTGGGCAATTGCTTCTTTACTGTCGGCGAACACTCAGAAGTGCGGGGGAAAGCCAAGGAGCCGGCGAGAATGATCCTTAATTTTGAGACCAAAGACGTCCAGGCAGAATTTGAGCGATTGAAACAGCTCGGAGTCACGGTCATCAAGGAGCCATATGGGATGGAGGAGGGGATTAGCTGGATTGCGACCCTGGCTGATCCTGACGGTAACTTTATTCAGTTGATGTCACCATTTGAAATGAGCTAGTTGGTGCGCTATCGCTCCAAGACCTCTATCATGGTCTTGAGTGACAGGGTACGCCGCCTAATGTGCATCCTACAACAAACGACCGCGCGGTCGTTTGTTTATTATTGAAAACCGATGCCCAAGCCACGAGGACGATCATTGGTGGAATTCAGTTCGCCAGCGGCAGCGTGAAGAAGAACGTCGAACCGACATCCAACTCGCTCTCCAGCCAGATCGCGCCGCGCTGCGCCTCGACGATGTATTTGGCGATGGCGAGACCCAGCCCCGTGCCCTGTACCTTATCGGCAGTGTCGGCAACCCGGAAAAACTTCTGGAACATGTTGTGCTGGTCTTCCGCCGAGATGCCGTAACCCGTGTCGGCGACGGCGATCTCCACGAACGGCTCGTTGTGGCGCAGGCTCGCGTAAGTCCGCACGTCGATTTCGCCGTTATCGCGGTTGTACTTGACGGCGTTGGTCAGCAGGTTGAGCAGCACCTGCTTGGTCTTGCCCCGGTCGGCTTCCGCCATGAATGACTCGCCGATGCCAGTCCTGATTGTTACCCCGCGCGCCGCCGCCTGCGGCTGCACGACATCGACGCATTCCTGCACCAGCTTGCCGATTTCGAACGGCTGGATATCCAGCGACATCCGCCCTGATTCCAGCCGCGCCAGGTCGAGGAATTCGCTCGTCAGCCGGATTAGCCGTTCGGTCTCCGACTCCATGATCTGGATAATTTCCTGCTGTTCGGGGTCGTGGTTATAGTATTCCAGCAGCAGCGACGCGCTGGTACGCAGCGATGCCAGCGGCGTGCGCAGCTCGTGGACGACCTCCGCCATATAGTCGCTCTGCTGGAACAGCCGGGCGTTTTCGATGGCGATTGCCGCCTGCCCGGCGAGCGTCGTCAGGATTTTGATGTCTTCGCCCGTGAAGCGTGCGCCGCCGTGCTTGTTGACCGCTTCCAGCGTGCCAATCACTTTCTGGTGCGTGCGCAGCGGCACGGCAACCAGATTTCGCGTCTGAAATTCAAGCGTGTCGTTGACCTTCTTGAAGAATTTCGGCTCGCGCGTCACGTCTTCGATCACGCGCGGCTCGCCGTGCGAAACGACCCACCCGGCGATGCTGCCGTCCATCGGCACGACCAGGCTCGTCATACCCGGTTCCATATCGGCGGCAAGCTCGAAGCGCAGCTCCCCGGTCGATGGATCGACCAGCAGAATCGACGCGGCTTCGATGTCGAGCAGTTCCATCGCCGCGTCGATGATGCGTTTGAGCAGCGCTGCGTGGTCGCGCGTGGTGTTCAACTGCTGGCTGATTTCGATGATGCGCTCATAGCGCGCCAGGAGTTGGCTGAAGGTGGTGCTATCCGGTTGTACGGGCGTCATGCAACTTCCTTGAGACAAAGCGAGATGGCGGGGAGGACTTCGGCGGCGTCAGTGTGGAAGACGGCATAGGCGTACCGGTCGAAGTCGGTCGGCGTCAGGTTGATGATGACCAGCTTGGCGTGGTTGCGCAGCGCATACTTCGGCAGGTCGCTCGCCGGGGCGACTTCCAGTGACGAGCCGACGACCAGCATCAGTTCGGCGCAGCGCGCCGCTTCCCGCGCCGCCTGAAGCGGGCGGTATGGAAGCTGTTCGCCGAACAGGATGACGTTCGGCTTGACGACGCCCCCGCATCGCGGGCAGAGCGGCGTCTTGCCATCCCTCAGAAAATGGGTGATCACCTGGTCACCGGGGTACGTGCGGAAGCAGTGGGTGCAGGTCGCTTCGCTCAGGCTGCCGTGAATCTCGTGGACGTGGACGCTCCCGGCGCGGCTGTGCAGCATGTCGATATTTTGGGTGATCACACACTTGATGACGCCGAGCGCTTCCATCTCCGCCAGCGCGACATGCGCCGGGTTCGGCTGCGCCGTGAGAATCTGCCGGGCGAGCGGGTACACCCAGTCGTAGAACGCCTGCGGACGCTGGCGGAAGCTGTGGATGCTCGCCACCTTCAGCGGGTCGGCATGTGTCCACAAGCCGCCCTGCGGGTCGCGAAAATCTGGTATGCCTGACGGCGTGCTGATGCCTGCGCCGGTAAATGCGACGGCGGAACGAGAAGCGCGGAGGAGGTCGGCGACTTCCTGGATGCGGTCGTCAGTCATTGGCGGTCAGGACGAGGGAACCTCGCCCCCTGACGGGATTTTGCTGCGATTGTACAGGTCTTCCGCTAACTTGATCATCTGGCTGGAGGCAATCGCGGACGGCTGGAACATAACCGCCGGGACGTTGGCTTGCAGCGCCTGGGATACCAGTTCGGACGCCAGCGAAATCACGGCGCGAATTTCCCTGCCAAGCATCTGTTCGACTTCGTTCCACGACGGCGGAGCGCTCGCTGCCGCGCGGTTGACGACCACGACATGCACGCGGCTGGGGTCGAAGCGGTTGGCATCCAGTTCGTGCAGGATTTCGCGTGCCATGTTGAGTGTGATGAATACCGGGTCAACCACGATCACCAGTTGATCTATTTCGCGCTGCAGGCGAAAGGACATCGGCGTCAAGCCGCTGCCGAGGTCAAACACGGTCGGCTTGCCCATCGAACGCAGCGCGTGGATCACCGCGATGGCAGCGTCGACCGAGTATTCGATTGAGGTTTCGGCGGGGCGCGCCGACGATAGCAGGGCGCGCAACCCGGAGGGATGAATAGCGAGTTCGTTCTCGATCAACCTTGGGCGAATATCATCGACCGGATGAGACAGGACTTCCGCCATCGTCGTCGTGCGGCTCAATCCGAACGACAGCCCCATGCTGCCCATCCCCAGCCGAAAATCGGCGACGATTGGGTTTTCGCCCGCCAGCAGCCGGGCTACGGCGACATTGAGCGCCAGCGTAGTCGTTCCGACGCCGCCCTTCGCGCCCAGAAAGCCGATGGTCGCGCCTTTGGAAAGCGTTCCGGTCGGCGGCTTCGCCGTGGAACTGCGCATCAGTATTGCCTTGACGCGCGAAGCAAGCTCGGCGGGGTGGGTGGGCTTGGTCAGATAGTCGTCCGCGCCCGCTTCGAACCCGGCGACCTTGTCGTCGATCAGCGTTTTCGCCGTGAACATGATGATCGGAATATTCGCCGTCTCCTGGTTACGACGCAGCCTGCGGCTCACTTCGTAACCGTTCATGTCCGGCATCATAATGTCGAGGATGATCAGGTCGGGTTTGTCGGCAGATGCGCGCGTCAGCGCCTGTGTTCCAGAATTCGCCGCGACGACCTCATAGCCGTTCCGTTGAAGCATGAGTCCAATGAGCTTGAGGCTGTCAATGTCGTCGTCGACAACCAGGATTTTCTCAGCCATTCGCGCGGTACCACCTGTATTCAGATAAAGAACATTATCTATTAAGTTTAGCATGAAAGAATTAAGGCTGCAATCGAGGTTCAGGGTCATCGCATCAAATTTCACACAGGGTTTCCAATGGTTCACAACGCTCTTGTAGGGGCGAACCCACGTGTTCGCCCGCTGGGGCAGACACACAGGTCTGCCCCTACAAAAC
>JADLHH010000392.1 GCA_020848855.1 Anaerolineae bacterium
ATACCGAACTGCTGCTTCAGCGCCGGGATGGTATACAGCCACGGGCGGCGCGAGGCGCGGTCGCTGCCGTAGCGCATCACGTCGCCGATCACGAAATCGTAGCCGTAGTCGATGAACAGCGCTTTCCGGCTTTCCGAGAGCAGCACGTAGCAGTTGGAGAACGAGAAGCGGTGCGCCAGCAGATGCGGCGTGATCGCTTCGTAGGGGCGTTCGCGCAGCTCAAGCAGGCGCAGGTTCTGTCCCCGTACTTGCAGAAGCTGCCACAGGCGCTCGACCAGCGCGTCAATGGCGCGGGCGGGCGAATCCATCTGGCTGCCGTGTGAGGGCAGCAGCCGGTCGGGCTGGCGCTCTTTGAGGTCGAGCAGCGAGGCAACGCTCGCTGCCACGCCTTCCGCGCCGTTGTACGTCCACTGCGTTGCCGCCATGCTCCACACTTTGCCCGGCGCGGCGATCAGGTCTCCGGTGAAGGCAAGCCGCTGCCCCGCCCATTCAGTCAGCAGGCTGATCGACCCGTTCGTGTGTCCCGGCGTCGGAATCACCGTGAACGCGAATCCGTCGAAGCTGTACGCGCCATAGTCCTGCAACGTGCCTGCCCCCGGAACCGAAGCGAGCAGCGAGAAACGATCCTGCCGCACGTTGTAGTTGTTGTAGATTTCACGGGCTTGCCAGTGGGCATCAACGCTGTGAAACAGGTCTTGCTCGGTATGTGGCACCCAGATCGGAATGCCCGCCGCTGCCGCGCGCGGCAAGCCCTGCCCCTGATCGCGGTGATGGTGTGTCATCAGCACGGCGCTGACGCTGTCGACGCTGATTTCGCTCAGGTGGTCGAGCACGTCACCGCTGCCTAAATCGATCAGTACTGCGCGGCTGCCGGAGCGCAGAACGTAGACGTTACAGGTGTCCTCGTACAAGAACAGATTCTCGGCGATGGTCTGCATAGTGACTCCCGCGTTTGCCTAAGCAATGCCCCACCCGTGCGCAGCGTTAAAGACGTTCACTTTACCACGCTCGACCGCATCCGCCGCGTACAGGTACATCGCCGCCGACCATGACTGTTCGGGGAAGCCCATCGGACGACCGGAAACGCCGTGAAACCACTCGTTGAACTCCCATTCCCCGCGCACGCCGAGTCGGTTCATCTCCGCCAGCTTGCCGAGTTGGGTCTGCGCCTCGTCCAGCCTCCCCGCCTGCACCAGCGCCGCCACATAGAATCCGCCGATGAAGCTCCAGATGCCGCCGTTATGGTAATGATGCGGCTGGTTGAGGTTGCGCACGAGAAAATAGTCGCGCCAGTCCTTGTCGCCGGGGTGAATGACCGGATAGACCGCCTGCACCGGGTAGGGCGCATTGACGCCACAGCCGTGAATGTAGTCGAGGATCAGGTTCGCCTGCTGCACGTCCGCCACGCCGAACAGAATCGCCAGCAGGTTCCCCAGCGTATCCATGCGGTCGGCGTAATCCCGAAACGCCATGTAAGGCAGGTAGTACGGGCGCACGACCAGTTCAGTATCCACCCGCTTGAGCGGATACAGCCACTCCTGCCGCTCGTGACGTATCCAGTCCCAGTCCTTCGGCGCTTCAGGACCGACCCACAGCAGCGTATTGATCTTGCGGCGCACGTCTTCGGCAGTGTCGAAGTAGCTGGCGGCGGGAAGCCCGATAGCCTCTGCCATCTGCCCCATCGCCTTCCAGACGGCGTAGTACAGGACGTTGTCGAACAGGACATTGTAGCGGTTGGAAAACAGGTCTGCCCAGTCCATCGCCTCGTGAACTTCCAGCAGCCCGCACTCATTCACGTCCTGGTAACGCAGCCAGAGCAGCGCTCTTTCCAGGCTCGCCCACGCCTGCCGAAGCTGTTCGACATCCTGCCCCTGCACGAAGTCATAATACTGACCGAGGATGTACCACAGGTTGGCATCTACCACGCCTGCATGAGTAGTATCGGCGACCGCCGCATGAGTCGTGCCGTCCAGTTGCAGCCGCCCGTTCAGCGCCACCAGCGCCGGGTCGTCGATATTCGGGAAGCCGACATTGTGCGGAATCTTCCCCAGCGCGCTCTGAAACGTGCGCAGCGTTTTCAGCGATCGGTGATGAATCGCGCTGCCTTCCGCGTCACGACAGAGCCACAAGCCCAGCCCGGAGACCATACTGTCGCGTGCCCAGACCTGCTGGTAGGCGCGGCTGGAACCCACAATTCCGAGTTCGCCGCCGTTACGCAGCAAAATCTGCTCGGCACGCTGTCGTGCTTCACTGAACAACTGACTGTCCATAACGCCCTTTTTGCCATGATCACGAAGATTGTCAGCCACAAACGGATTGTGCAGCTAACCCTTTAACCCGGTGGTAGCGATGCCATCCATGAAATAGCGCTGCCCCAGAAAGAAGATGATGATCATGGGAATGGTGACAAGCACGCTGGCAGCCAGCACGACTTCCCACTGCATTTCGCCGCCCTGCCCGAACTGGTCGAGGATCGCCTTCAAGCCGCGCGGCAGCGTGTAGAGCGCCGAGTTTTGCAGGTAGATCAGCGGCTTGAGCAGGTCAGTCCAGCTTGCCTTGAATTCGAAGATGAAAACCACGATCAGCGCCGTCCGCGTCAGTGGCAGCGCGATTTTCCACCACATCTGGAAGTAGTTCGCCCCGTCCACCCGCGCCGCCTCGAACAGTTCGCGTGGCAAGCCTCGGTAGAACTGGCGGAGCAGGACGATGGAAAACGCCGAGCCGAACAGATTGCTTGCCCACAGCGGCGTAAACGTGTTCACCTGCTTGAGCGCGTTCCAGATCAGGTAGACCGGGATCATCGTGACGACGCCGGGGAGCATCATCGTCGCCAGCACCAGCCCGAAGAGCGCGTCACGACCGCGAAAATTGAAATACGAGAAGCCGAACGCGACCGCCGCGCTGCTGATGGTGACGGCTGCCGCCGCGAGGATGCCGACGAGGGTGCTGTTCTGAAACCAGGTGAGCATCGGCGCGGCATCCCAGACCGTGACGTAGTTTTCCCAGGCGATGGGGTTGGGAAGCCACTCGTTGTTGAAAACGTCAGCACGTGGTTTGAGCGAAGCACTGACCAGCCACAGAAACGGCATGAAGAACAGCGCCGTCAGCGCCAGCAGGACGACGATGAACAGGACGCGCCGCACGTACTTCCAGGGACGAAAAGGCGGTTTGTGCGACGGCTGGTAACGTCCAGTCGAAAGGTCACTGGTGGTCGCGGTCATGGTCAGGTTCCATCGTAATAGACCCAGCGGTTACCGACACGAAGCTGGATCGCGGTGAGAATCAGAATGATGACGAACAGCAGCCACGCCATCGCCGAGGCATAACCCATGCGCAGGAATTCAAACGCCTGCCGGAACAGGTAAATATTGTAGAACAGCCCTGCCGAAGAAGCCGGACCGGACTGCTGCTTGCCGAAATACATCGTATAGACTTCGGTAAAAATCTGAAGCGAACTAATTGTATTGACGATCAGCACAAAGAAGATGGTGGGGCTGATCAGCGGCACGGTGATGCGGATGAACTGCTGCCAGCCGTTCGCGCCGTCGATATTCGACGCTTCATAGAGTTCGTTGGGGACGTTGCGCAGCGCCGCCAGCAGGATGATCACCGTGCTGCCCA
>JADLHH010000393.1 GCA_020848855.1 Anaerolineae bacterium
GCTCGACGAACATCATATCGGTGACCTTCACCGAGCCGTACTCGCACACGCGCCCAAGATCGTTGCGCCCCAGATCGACCAGCATGACGTGTTCGGCGCGCTCTTTCGGGTCGGCGAGCATGTCTTCGGCAAGCTGCTTGTCTTCGGCTTCGTCTTTGCCGCGCGGGCGCGACCCGGCTATCGGGCGGGTGGTGGCGACCCCGTCCTCAAGCCGCACCATCATCTCCGGCGACGCGCCGACCAGCGTGAAATCGTCGCTGAAGCGCAGCAGGAACATGTACGGCGACGGATTGGTCGCCCGCAGCGCGCGGTAGATCGTCAGCGGCGAGGCGCTGGTCTTACGGCTGAGGCGCTGCGAGATCACGATCTGGAAGGCGTCCCCGGCGGCGATGTACTCCTTCGCGCTTCGCACGTTTTGTTCGTACTGCTCGCGGGTCACGTTCGAGCGCAGTTGGTCGCTCATCGGGGCGGAGCCTTCGGGCGGCAGCACCAGCGGCTGCATCAGCGCGTCGGTGATCGCCTCGATGCGCTGGAGCGCGTCGTCGTAGGCAGCATCCACGCCGTCGGTGTTGTGGGCGTTGGCGAGGATGATCAACTGGTGCTTGGCATGGTCGAAGATCACCAGCGTGTCGATCAGCATGAAAGCGGCGTCGGGCACGTCCAGATCGTGGCTGGCGGTATCGGGCAGGCGCTCGAAATAGCGCACGATGTCGTAGCTCAACATGCCGACCGCGCCGCCGATGAAGCGCGGCAGCCCTTCGACGCGCACCGGGTTGACGCGCCCGAACTCCTTCTCAACGGCGTGCAGCGGGTCTTCTCCTTCGTTGAGCGGGCGGGTGCTGGTGACGCCATGCAGCGTCCGCGTGACCACGCCGTCCTTGACGCTGATCACGCCCTTCGGATTGACGCCGAGGAACGAATAACGCCCGACGCGCTCGCCGCCCTCGACGCTTTCCAGCAGGAACGAGACGTTGCCGGTCTGCGCCAGCTTCATGTAGACCGAAACCGGCGTCTCCAGGTCGGCGAGCAGCGTCCGGTACACCGGGACGAGGTCGCCCTGCTCGAACAGCCGGTGTATCTGCCCCCGGTCGGGCAGCACCGCCGGGCGCGTGAGACTTGGAGAAAGAACCATGCTTCACTCCTTGCACTCAGGCAAAACAAAACCGCCTCCCGTATCAAGGACGAGAAGCGGTTCCCGTGGTGCCACCTTGCTTGCCAGGCTTCAACGAAGCCCAGCCGCTCTTATGGGGTACGGACGCGCAGAACGAGTCGATACCCTGCGCCATGATAACGGGTGCGCGGCTCCCGGTTCGAGCTACTTGTGTATCTCATCAAGATACGCGTTTGCTCTCACGACTCCCCAGTCCATTCGACCGCTGCGCCCGTGCCGCCTTCTCAGCCCCGGCGACTCTCTGGAACGCCGCTTCGCGGTGTACTCGTCTGGATCAACGTCTTTGCTGGTATAGATTGCTAGTAGAGTAACACGGATTCGAGGTCTGTCAAGAATTTTGGGCAACAGGTTCCCAGTGCAATCCGTATCCGACATTCAGGTAAGAGTGAACAGACGACAAGCGAACGTGACGCGAACCAAAGCGTCAGGCAGGCGTATTTCGTCTCCCCGCCGCAACATGCTATACTTCTTGCATAATACATGCGTTCTAAATGGAGATGCGCGAAGCGCCATGACCAACCGCGAGATCGCCGACATTTTCGACCGGATCGCCGACATGCTCGAAATTAAGGGCGAGATCATCCACCGGGTGATGGCGTACCGCAACGCCGCCGGAGCAATCCGCGAGCTTTCGCGCGACATCAACGCGCTGGCAGCCGACGGCGAACTCGGCACGATCCCGTTCGTCGGCAAGATCATCGGCGAGAAAATTCAGGAGATGCTCGACACCGGCAAGCTGAATTTCTACGAGGAACTGAAGGCGGAAGTGCCGGAAGGCGTCGTTGACATTTTTCACATTAACGGCGTGGGACCCAAGAAAGCCAAGCAGTTCTGGGACGCGGGCATCACGTCGGTCGAGGCGCTGGAAGCCGCCGCCAGAGAAGATAAGCTGAACCGGATGCCGGGGATGGGCGCGAAGACGCAGGCGAAAATCCTCGAAGGGATCGAGTCGCTCAAGCGGCGGCAGGCGAACACCCGTGTGCTGCTGGGCGTGGCGCTGCCGCTCGCCGAAAGCATTCTCGATCACCTGCTCGCCCTGCCCCAGTCGATCAAGGGCGAGATCGGCGGCAGCATCCGGCGCGGACGCCCGACGATTGGCGACATCGACCTGCTGGTCGCCAGCAGCGAGCCGCAGCCGATCATGGATGCCTTCGTCGCGCTGCCGGAAGTCTCGCGGGTGCTGGGGCATGGCGAGAAGAAAAGCTCGGTCGAGCTGCACAGCGGCTTGCAGGTCGACCTGCGCGTGATTCCGCCCGAACGGTGGGGCACAGCGATCCAGTATTTCGGCGGGTCGCAGGCGCACGGCATCCACTGCCGAGAGCTGGCGCGCACCAAAGGACTCAGCCTGAACGAACACGCGCTGACGCCGCTGAACGCCGACGGCACGCTGGACAGTGAGCATGAAATCCTGTGCGCGACCGAGGAAGAAGTCTACGAGCGCATCGGCTTACCCTGGATTCCGCCGGAAATCCGCGAGGACTGGGGCGAGATCGAGGCGGCGCAGCAGGGGAAGCTGCCGAATTTGATCACGCTGGCGGACATTCACGCCGACCTGCACATGCACACCACATGGAGCGACGGACACTTCAGCGTCCGCGAGATGGCGGAGGCGGCGCGGGCGCGCGGGCGCGAATATATCTGCATCACCGACCACTCGAAGGGCGCGACCATCGCCAACGGCTTGACCGTCGAGCGGCTGATGCGGCAGCACGAGGAAGTCCGGCAGGTGGATGCCGAGATGCGCCCATTCCGCGTGTTTCACGGCACGGAGATGGAAATTCGCGCTGACGGCACGCTGGATTTCCCCGACGACGTGTTGGAAATGCTGGATTTCGTGGTGGCATCGCTGCACGTCGGCTTGCGCCAGCCGCGCGAACAGGTGACGGCGCGCATCCTGAATGCCATCCATAACCCGCACGTCGATTTGATCGGACACCCGCGCGGGCAGTTGATTCTAGAGCGCGACCCCGCCGACCTGGACATGGACGCGGTGTTCGCGGCGGCACAGACAAGCGGAGTCGCGTTGGAAATCAACGCCAACCCGCACCGCCTCGACCTCGAAGCGCCGCTGGCTCGGCGCGCCGTCGAAATGGGTATCCCGCTGTGCATCGACACGGACGCTCACAGCATCGATCAGATGGATTTGATGCGCTTCGGCGTCATCACGGCGCGGCGCGGCTGGGTGGAAGCCTCGTCGGTGATCAATACCTGGTCGCTGGACCAGTTTCTGGAATGGGTTGGAAGGCGAGGACGCAATGTCTGACAGACCACAGCCGGACAGACTGGACGATACGCAGAATCCGCAGGGAACGCAGCCGGTCAACCTGCCGGAATGGAACACACCGCCCGCGCCGCTTGTCCCGCCGCGCGTGCCAACGCCGGCGAGCGGGCACGTTCAGCAGGTGGCTCCGCGCACGGCGCAGCCGCGCAGCCGCGCCCCGCGCAAGCGCAAAACCAGCGACCGCAGCCAGAGCGCGCTGTATCTGCCCGCGTGGTCGGTCGGCGTCATGCTGCTGCTGGTGCTGGGTATTGTCGGCTCAATTGTGATGCTGGTGTATACGCTCGGCGGGCAGAACGCGCCGAGCGGCGAGCCGCGCGTGGTGATCATCACCGCCGCGCCGTCGCCGACGCTTGCCGAAACGGCGGTCGTCACGCCGACCACGCCGCCGGTCGAGCCGCTGCCGCAGTTCCAGGGACCGATTCCCACGTTCGCGCTGGAAGGTCCAACGCTTGCGCCGATCATCCTGTCGCCCACGCCGGTCGAAATCTCAATCGGCGCGACAGTGATCGTCAACGTCGACGGTCTGAACATCCGCGAGGCGGCGGGAACCAGCAACAAGGTCGTGACCTTTGGCAATAACGGCGACCGCTTCACCGTCGTCGATGGTCCGCAGCAAGCCAGCAACCTGACGTGGTGGCAGATCACCGATCCCGACGACCCGGCGCGCACCGGCTGGGCGGCTTCCGATTATCTCGATGTCGCCATGCAGTAAGCGATCATGCGAGAGCGATTAACGTTGAGGAAAACGGACAGCTTTCGTAGGGGCAGACCCGTGTGTCTGCCCTCGCGCGGTTTACCATTGTCCGGGCGCCCACGTGGGTGCGCCCCTACCAGCAATGCCTCCCATCTCGTCATTGACCGTGACTTGCTTACTGGGGAACATGTATGACGCCTGACCTCGCCCAGCGTGCGGCTGAACTGCGCAGCCAGCTCAACTATCACCTGTATCGCTATCACGTCCTCGCCGACCCGGTGATCACCGACCCGGAGTACGACGCGCTCTACAACGAACTCAAGGCGCTGGAAACCGCGCATCCCGAACTGATCATGCCCGATTCGCCGACGCAGCGCGCCGGGAGCGACCTCTCCGATGAATTCGCCAAGACGCGCCACGTCGCGCCGATCCTCAGCCTGTCCAACGCCTACAACGACGGCGAGATTCGCGCGTGGGAAGAACGCAACCTGCGCCTGCTGCCGTCCGGCACGCAGCTTGAATATACGCTGGAGCCGAAGCTCGACGGCTTGACCGTCGTGCTGACCTATGAGCACGGCATCCTGACGCTGGGCGCAACACGCGGCAACGGCGAGATCGGTGACGTGGTGACGCCGAACATCCGCACGATCCGCAGTATCCCACTGAAGATTCCCGCAAATCCCACAAAACCCACAGCGCCGCAGCGGTTGGTGGTGCGCGGCGAAGTCATGTACCTCAAGCGGGATTTCGAGGCGCTCAACCAGCGGCAGACCGAGCAAGGGCTTCCCGTGTTCATCAACGCTCGCAACGCGGCATCGGGCGCGCTCAAACAGAAGGATTCGCGCGTCACACGGGCGCGGGCGCTGAGCGCCTTTTTCTACCAGATCGTCGAAGTCGTGGGATTAGTGGGGATAACGCTGGATAAGCAGTGGGATATGCTGGAATACCTGCGGGATATGGGCTTCCCGACCGCACCCGATTCGCAACTCTATCCCACCTTAAGCCACATTATCCAGCAAATACCCACGTGGGAATCCCGCAGAAACCAGCTTGATTACGAGATCGACGGCGTGGTCATCAAAATCAACGATCTGAAAATCAGACGCGAGTTGGGCGTTGTGGGAAAAGACCCGCGCGGCGAACTGGCATACAAGTTCCCGGCGCAGGAAGCGACCACCCGCTTGTTGGATATCGTGGTGAACGTTGGGCGGACGGGGCGCGTTGTGCCCAACGCCGTGCTAGAGCCGGTGTTCATCGGCGGCGTGACCGTCAGCAGCGCCACGCTGCACAACTTCGATTACGTGAAAATGTTGGATATTCGCGTCGGCGACACGGTGGTCGTCAAGCGGGCAGGCGACGTGATCCCCAACATCATCGGTCCGGTGCTGGGCGCGCGCGCCGGCAGCGAGCGCGAAATCCTGCCGCCAGAGCGCTGCCCGTTCTGCGACACGGAACTGATCCACCCCGAAGGCATGGTCGATTGGCTTTGCCCCAACGTCCACTGCCCGGAGCGCGTGTACCGGCAGGTAGAATTCTTTGTCTCGCGCGGGGCGATGGATATCGACGGCATGGGCGGGCAGACCGTCAAGACGCTGATTGGGCAGAAGCTGATTCAGGACGAGGGCGACATCTTCTCGCTAACCGCCGAGCAGCTTGTGCCACTGGAACGGTTCGCGGAAAAGAAGGTGCAGAACCTGCTGGATTCGATTGAGGCGGCAAAGCAGCGTCCGCTGGAGCGGGTGATCGCGGCGCTCGGCATCGAGGGCGTCGGCTCGACCATCGCCGTCGATCTGGCGAATCATTTCGGCTCGATGGACGCGCTGGCGAGCGCGACGGTCGAGGAACTGGACGCCGTCGAGGGCATCGGCGAGGCGCTGGCGCAGAGCATCGCCGACTGGTTCGCCGACCCGTATCACCGGAGCGTGCTGGATAAGCTGCGCAAAGCCGGGGTCACCATGCAGGCGGAAGCCAAAGAACTGGCGGGCAGCCAGCTTGAGGGGCTGACCTTCGTGCTGACCGGCACGCTGCCGACGCTCTCCCGCGAAGCGGCGACCGAGCTGATCGAAGCGCACGGCGGCAAGGTGATCGGCAGCGTGAGCAAGAAGACCAGCTATCTGCTGATGGGCGACTCGCCGGGCAGCAAAGCCGAGAAAGCCGCCAAGCTGGGCGTGGCGGTCATCAGCGAGGATGGGTTAAGAGAGCTATTAGCCAATAGCAGTTAGCTTTCAGCGGTCAGCTATCAGCTTTTGGTTCTTGGTCTTTCGTTTTTAGCTGAAAGCTGATGGCTGACCGCTTATTTCAGGATTTCCCATGACAGGCACGATTGTTATCAAAAAAGACCGCGAAAAGCCGATCCGCAACCAGCACCCCTGGATATTTTCGGGCGCGATTGACGAGGTGCGCGGGAATCCCACACCCGGCGACATCGTGACGGTGGTATCCCACAGCGGCACGTTTCTGGCGCGCGGCTACTGGAATCCCACATCGCAGATACAGGTGCGCATCCTGACGTGGCGCGACGAGGAAATTAATGAGGACTGGTGGCGGCAGGCGCTCAAACGCGCAGTCGATGCCCGCGTGCTAGAGAACTGGCGACAGCGCCATCAAAGTGACCCCTATGGCTTTCGCATCATCAACGCCGAAAATGACTACATCCCCGGCATAATTGTCGACCGATATGGCGGCTGGCTGGTGCTGCAAGCCCTGACTCTGCACATCGACCAGCAGAAGACGGCGATAACCCACTTGTTGGCGGATATTTACGCCGAGATGGGAATCCCGATCAAGGGTGTGTACGAGCGCAGTGACGTGGACATCCGCAAGAAAGAGGGGCTGGAACAGTCGGAAGGCTTGCTGTACGGCGAAGAGCCGCCGAAGCTGATTCCGATGGCGCAGGAGAAGCTGATCCGGCTGGTGGACGTGCGTAAGGGGCACAAGACCGGCTACTATCTCGACCAACTTCGCAATCAGGATTTCCTCGCCAAGTTCCTCGACAGCGTCGGTTTGATCGGCGAAGCGCGCATCCTCAACCTGTTCAGCTACACGGGCGGCTTCGGCTTGAGCAGCGGCGGCTCGGTCGTTAACGTCGATGCGTCGCGCGAAGTGCTGGA
>JADLHH010000394.1 GCA_020848855.1 Anaerolineae bacterium
CGATGGCGAGTCCCAGCCCGGTGCCGCTCAGTTCGCTGACGTTCCCGGCGCGGAAGAACGGATCGAAGATGTGCTCCTGGTCGGCGGCGGGGATGCCCATCCCCTGATCGCTGACGTGGATTTCGAGCATTTCCGTGTGCCGCATCTCCATGCGAATTTCGCCGCCATACGGCGAATACTTGACGGCGTTGCTCAGCAGGTTGCCGATGGCGTGGCGCAGCAGCTTTTCGTCGCCCTCGACGACGACGCTTTCACAATTGGTTACGCACGCGATGGTCAGTCCCTGTGGGAGGGACAGCTTGACTTCGTCGGTCAGCCTGCGGCACAGGTCGATCAGATCGACCGGCGCGGGCTTGAAATCCTTCTGCTCGGCTTCGTCGCGCATTAGTGTGAGGAAGTCGTCCAGCAGTTCCTTCATCTCGCCAAGCTGCTCGTGAATGCGGCTGAAATGCTTCTGAGCGGAGTCGTCGGTCATGCGGGCGCGGTAATGCTCCAGCAGCTCGATGGACGCGGTGACGGTCGTCAGCGGGCGGCGAAACTCGTGCGAGACCATCGAAATGAACCGGCTGCGCATGGTGTTCAGCTCGCCTTCCTGCGCCAGCATGAGCCGCAGGCGCTCGTTTTCGAGGCGTTCTGCCTCATGACGCTTGCGCTCGGTCACGTCGCGTATGACGACCAGGACGGCGGGCTTGTCTTCGAAGTTGAGCGCGTGCGCGGTCGCTTCCACCTCGATGATCCTGCCGTCCTTGGTTCGGTGCTTCCATTCGCCGGATTGGCGCAGCGGTCTGTTATTCTCCCGTATAAACTGGAGCAGCCTGGGGACTTCTTCCGGCGGGCGAATGTCGATGATCCTCATGCGCAGGAATTCGTCGCGGCTGTAGCCGTAATGCTGGCAGGCTGCCTCGTTCACATCGAGGAACGCCAGTGTATCGCGGTCGTTGACCCACATCGGCAGCGGGTTGTTGGCGAACAGGTGGCGAAAGTGCGCTTCACGGTCCATGACCTGCTGTTCGGAGCGCTGCCGGGCGTCGAATTCGCGTTTGAGCAGGAGATACAGGACGCCGGCGCTTGCGGCGACATATAGCCAGCCTTTGAAGGTCTGCGCCAGCGCGTAAGCGGCTTCGCTGCCTTGCGTCACCGCCTGAAGCACCGAGTCGCTCGTGATGATCCATGCCGCGCCGATAAGGAAATAGATCAGGCTGATGCGAGCAGCGGGCGACAAAAACGCTCGTCTTGGCTTCAAGCGCTGGACATCCTGATCAACAGCACGATCGTCTGATTGCATGAGAGTGCCCGGCTCAACTGAAACGCTAATTACATCTTAGCAGGGCTTTTCGTTATGCAAGCATCAAGAACGGCTGAAAACCGGCTCACATTTTGGCGACTGTCTGGCGCGTACCATAGCCAGCCGGCAGGGGGCAGCCGGGGCGCGGCTGACAGCGCTAGCCGCCCTGCTCGGCTTGCGCTGCCAGCGGGATCGTGAACGTGAAGGTTGTGCCGACGCCCGGCTCGCTTTCGACCCGAATTTCGCCGTTGTGCCGCTCGACAATGCCGCGCGTGATCGTCAAGCCCAAGCCGGTGCCGGGCTGTTCGCGGGTGAGCGGGTTTTCGCTGCGGAAATAGGGCGTGAACAGGCGCATCAGGTCTTCTTCGTCCATGCCGATGCCGGTGTCGGTCACGCTGACCTGCAGCCCCAGCTCGTGGGCGTGCCGGCTGCTGCCGCCGGCATGGGCGACGACCTGCGCCGCGATACGGATGACGCCTTCCGGCGGCGTGTATTTGTTGGCGTTGCTGATCAGGTTGGTCAGCGCCTGAATCAGCCGGCTCTGATCGGCGTGGATCAGCGGCAGGTTGTCCGGCATGTCGATTTCGAGGCGCTGCGCCTTGTCATCGATCTGCTTCTGAAGCGGCGGCAGCGTGTCCGCCAGCGCGTCGGCGAAGCTGACTGCCGCGAATTCCATGCGCAGGTTGTCGGTTTGCAGCTTGGTCACGTCGTTGAGGTCGCTCACCAGCGTGTTCATGCGGTCGGCGTTGGAACGAATGGTGCTGAGGAAGGTCTTCTGCTGGTCGCTCATCGCGCCGCCCGCGACGCCGAGCAGCACGTCGGCGTAGCCGCGAATCGACGTGAGCGGGTTTTTCAGTTCGTGCGCCACGAACGACACGAATTCGCTCTTGGACTGGTTGGCGCGGGCGAGTTCAGCGTAAAGCTGAGCGTTGGCGATGGCAATGCTGGCGTGTTCGGCGAGGCGCTGCAAGAACGGCATATCTGCCAGTTTCAGGCGCGGCTCCATGTTGGTTTCCAGCACGATGATCGCGTTCACCATGCCGCCGGAGAGCATCGGCAGCGTGATCTGGCTGAGCGCCCCACGCAGACTCGGAATATAGTCCGGGTCGATGCGCACGTCCGGCACCAGTTCCGCCTGCCGCGAGCGCAGCACGCGGCTGACGATGCCGCGTTCCAGCGGCCACAGGTCGCCGTCTACGCCTGCGGGCAGGTCGCCGTCGCCGTAGCCGACGCGGTAGATCACGTCCAGCCGGGGCGGCTCGCCGATCACCATGCCGATCAGCCCGGCGGTCGCGCCGGTGTTCTTCAGCGCCGAATTGAGCGTGATTTCCGCGACTTTTGCCAGGTCGAGCGAGCGGTTCAACTCCACGTCGATGCGTTCCAGCGTTTCCAGTTCGCCCACGCGCTCGGAAAGCTGCAGGTCGGTCATCTGGAACAGGCGCGCGTTCTCGATGGCGACCGCCGCCTGCCCGGCGAACGCCGTCAGCAGGTCAACGTCATCGGTCGTGAAGCTGCCGCCGTCCAGCTTGTTGATGACTTCCAGCACGCCGACCACGTTGCTCTGCGAAATGAGCGGCACGGCGAGCACGGCAAATGTGTGGAACGCGCCGACTCGCAGTTCGCCGCCCCAGCGCGGCTCGCTGCTCACGTCGTTGACGATCACCGGTTCGCCGGTCGCCGCCACTTCGCCGACCAGCCCGCGTCCGGCGGGCAGCCGCGAGCCGATCAGTTCTTCGCCGGAGCCGCCGACCGCCACGCGGAATTCGAGATCGCCGCTGCCATCGTCGACCGTCAGCAGCAGCGACCCCGCCGCCGCGCCGAGGATGTCGGTCGCGCTGGCGGTGATCAACTGCAGCAGCTTTTCGAGGTCAAGCTCGGCGGCGACGATCTGGCGGGTGATGTCGTTCAGCGCGGCTAACTGGCGCGCGCGAATGTTGGTTTCGGCGAACAGCCGCGCCTTGTCGAGCGAAGTCGCCGCCAGCGCGCCGATGTCGGTGAAGATGCGGCGCTGCTCCATCGTGTAGGCTTTGCCCGCCTCGGTCGTGCCCGCCGCCAGCGCGCCGATCACCTGCGACCCGGCGAGCATTGGCACGCCCATCCACGCCTTCAGGCGCGGGTCTTCGAACAGCGGGGCGGTTCCGCGCTGAGTCAGGGTGTCCGCATAGCGGCTTACCCACATCGGCTGCCCGCTGCGCACGATCTCGCTGAACAGGTCGCTGCCGATGCTCCAGCGCAGGTTTTCGCGCTCGGTGTAGCGCTCGCCGTTCTCCAGAAAGAAGGCGTGATACAGTTCGTTGGTCTCCGGCACGCGCAGAGCGATGTAGAAATGGGTCGCGTCGATCAGCCGGATAGTCTGCGCGTAGATCAGTTCGAGCACGTCGTCCAGTTCGATGGTGAAATTGACTGCCTGGCTCACCTGGCTGAGCACGTCGAGTTCGCGGACGCGGTGTTCGAGCGAATCGACCACTTCAGCGCGTTCGACGGCGACACTGATCTGGGTGGTCAGCGCCTGCACGAAGCGCAGCTCCTCGAACGTGTACGTCCCCTTCATCGAGCGCGGTGGGGCGATGCTGACGAAGCCGATCAGCCGGTTCGCGCCGTGCAGCCCGGCGAGCAGCAGCGCGTCGAGGATCATCAGCCGCGACCGCTCGACGACCGCCGCCGCGTTCCAGGGCTGCCCCGGCTCCAGATACATCATGCCGTCGCCGGTGGAGAGGCTCTCGACCAGCGGGCTTTCAGGCGTGAAGCGCACGTCCGTGCCTTTGGCGGCGTAATCGCCGGTGTGGCGTTCCGGCAGGAACAGGAAAACCCGCTTCGGCTGCAGCGTCTCGTCAAGCTCGGCGCGGTACACGTTGAGGATGTCGCCGAAGTCGATCAGCGAACTCAGGCGCTGGTTGAAGACTTCCAGCCGCCGCTGGTAATCCAGCCGCCGCCGGAAATAAACCTGGTCGACGCGATCCTGCAGGCGCGAACGCACCGGCACGAACAGCGCCGCTGTCAGAAAGACCAGGATCGCCAGCAGGATCGGGTTGGACGGCGCTACGGCTTCCCCCGCAACCAGGCTGGCGCTGAAGATCAGCAGGAAGTAGCCGATCAGCAGGGCGACGAGCATCACCGTGTACGTGAAGGCGTGGCTGATAATGCGGTCGGTGTTCAGCGAGCGGTAGTGTAACAGGGCATACGCCATGCTCAGCGGCGGCAGGATCAGGAACGGCGCGGACGCCGCTGTGTTCAGGTGCAGGTCGCTGTAGCCGAACACTTCGCGCAGGGCGAGGATGATCAGCCAGACGATGCCGACCGCCACCGCGACCAACATGCCGATCAGCACCGTGTTCGACTGATCGCGGATGGCGGGCGAGGTAGCAGCTTCGCGGCGGCGCAGCAGCACGATCACCAGAAACACCGCGCCGACCAGCGCCGCCAGCGGCGGGAATGCCAGCGTCGTACTCGCTGCCTGCGGCGTCGCCGGGCTGTAATACGATGCCAGGATCAGCCCCGCGACCATCAGGGCAAGTATCGCCGGCAGCCATTGGATACTGGGGCGGCGGTAAGCGATCGGCAGCTTCACCGGGAAGGCGAATGCCAATCCCATGACGGCTGCCCCGGCGAACGTGGTGGCGATCATCCACAGCGGCGTAAGCTGGTGGGTCGTGTTCAGGTCGAAGATGCCCAGCATGAACAGGCTGGTGGTCAGGCAGATGGCGGTCACCACCTGCGCCGACGGCTTATGCGTGCGCAGCACCAGCACGGCGATGCCGATGCCGAGCGTGATCAAGCCGGAGACGAACGGCACGACAAACCCCGCCAGCAGCTCGGACTGCGGGTAGGTCGCCAGCACGAAGCTGACCGAGCAGAGCGCCGCGCCGTCCTGAACCGCTTCGCAGGCTTCGGCGTTGTTGATCGTCGCTGCGCTGTCACTCGTTGGGCGCTCGAACATCACGGTTACGGTGTCGCCAGGGTTGAGCGCGCCGATCTTCGCGTCGTAGGCTTCGGCGGCGCGTGCAGTGTCGGACGGGAACGTTTCGCCATTGATACCGACGATGTGGTCGCCCGCCTGCAAGCCGGCGTCCAGGCCCGCCCAGCTTTCGCCGAGCGGCAGGCTGGCATCGACCGTAAGCGTGCGCGTCAGCATGACGCCGGGGAACGGCTGGCTGCGCCAGCCCAGCGCCAGCACCAGATAAAATACTGCCGCCAGAACGACGATCACCGCGCCGGCGGCGGTCAGCCACAGCCCGGCGCGGGCTTCCAGCAGCGGCACAATCGTACCGGCAGGGCGGCTCATACTCATGCGGCTCGTATCGGTTGTCGCGCTCATGAGAATACTCGCGTAAACGTGTCTGCACCGCTTTCAATATAGCATGAACCTGCCCGCTGCTTGCGTTGTGATCTGCTTGGACTCTTCTGGTTCGTGTAGGAAGCCGAGTCGCTTTCTGCTATACTTGATTATGGGCATGTTAAGTGCCCCAACGGTCGCTTTTGGAAACGAAATATGGTCACGGAACAGACGATTCGGGTGCTGATCGCCAAGCCCGGTCTCGACGGGCACGATCGCGGAGCGAAGGTGATTGCGCGGGCGCTGCGCGACGCCGGCATGGAAGTCATCTATACCGGGCTGCGCCAGACGCCGGAGATGATCGCCGAGGCAGCGCTTCAGGAAGATGTGGATGTCGTCGGGCTGAGTATTCTGAGCGGGGCGCATCTGGCGCTCGTGCCGCGCATCCGCGCGGTGCTCGACCAGCACGGGCTGAACGACGTGCCGCTGCTGGTTGGCGGCATCATCCCGGACGACGACAAGCCGAAGCTCGAAGAACTGGGCGTGACCGGCATCTTCGGACCGGGCACGAATACCGACGACATCGTGACGTTCATTCGCCAACTGATGGAAGCGAAATCCGGGGCGCATGGCTGAGCTGGTCGAACGAGTCCTAAACGGTGACCGCCGCGCGCTGGCGCGGCTGTTAACCTACGTCGAGAATGACCGCGAGGGCGTAGACCAGGCTCTCGCGGCTTTGTTCCCGCATACCGGGCGCGCGTGGGTGGTCGGCATTACCGGCGCGCCGGGCACCGGGAAAAGCACGCTCGTCAACGAGCTGGCAAAGGTGTACCGGGCGCAGGATTTGACCGTCGGCATTCTGGCGGTCGACCCGACCAGCCCGTTTTCCGGCGGGGCGCTGCTCGGCGACCGGATTCGGATGCGCGACCTGTCCGGCGACAGCGGCGTGTTCATCCGCAGTATGGCGACGCGCGGCAGCCTGGGCGGCTTGGCGCGCGCCACCCGCGACGCCATCCGGCTGATGGACGCAGCGGGCTTCGACCTCGTGCTGGTCGAGACCGTCGGAGCGGGGCAGAACGAAGTTGATATCGTCCGCACCGCCGATACGACCGTCGTGGTCGAAGCGCCGGGCATGGGCGACGAGGTGCAGGCGATCAAGGCGGGCATCCTCGAAATCGCCGACGTGCTGGTGGTCAACAAAGCCGACCGGCAGGGCGTGAACCACACCGTGCGCGCGCTCAGGATGATGCTGGAACTGGGGCATCCGGCGTCGCACAGCCAGATCGCCGCGCATCACGGGCGGCTGCTCGCGGTGCAGGCGACGGTTGGCGGCGATGACCACGCCCCGCTGTGGATTCCGCCGATTGTGCAGACGGTTGCCAGCGAAGGGAAGGGTATCGACGAGATCGTCGCGGCGATTGACGCGCACCGTCGCTTTCTCGAAAGTAGCAACCTGCGCGGCTCGGTCGAGCGGCAGCATATCGAAATTGAGCTTTACGAGCGGCTGCGCGACAGCCTGATGGCGCGGCTGCTGCGGGACGTGCCGACCAGCACGCTTTCCGATGTTATCGAGCAGATACGGGCGCGGGAAATCGACCCGCAGAGCGCAGTCCAGCAGATTTTGGCGCAGGTCTAGGGGGTGAAGCAGTTATGAGTGTGACAGGCACGAAAGTCCCAGGGACGACATACGTTGCCGATCACGGTGAGGACCACATGATAACCGGGCAGTATGGGCGTGTCCAACTGTTCTGCGGCACGGCGTCGCGGGAGTTGGGCGAGGGGATCGCTCGCTATCTGGGAATCCGGTGCGGCAGCTACACGCGCACGGTGTTCCCGAACGAGAACATCTTCATCCGCCTGAACGAAAGCGTGCGCGGGCAGGACGTGTATCTCGTGCAGACGTGGTGTTCGCCCAACCTGCACGAGAACATCATGGAAATGCTGATCATGATCGATACGCTCAAGCGCGATTCAGCGGGGCGCATCAACGTGGTCGTGCCGTATCTGTCGTATGCCCGCTCGGACAAAAAGGATCAGCCGCGCGTCGGCATCACGGCGCGCCTGCTCGCCAACATGCTCGAAACCGCCGGCGCGGATCGCTACATCACCATCGACCTGCACGCCGGGCAGATACAGGGATTCTTCAATATCGCCGGCGACGTGCTCACGTCGTTCTACCTGCTCAGTGACTACGTGCAGGAAAAGCAGATCGATAACCTGCTGATCGTCTCGACCGACCTCGGTTTCGCCAAGAAGGGGCGCAACTGGGCGGAGCGGCTCGGCACGCCGCACGCCATCATCGAGAAGCGGCGCACCGGCAACGACGCGAAATCCGAGGCGCTGTCGATCATCGGCGAGGTGCGTGGCAAGAATGTGCTGCTGGTGGATGACGAAGTGCTGACGGGCGGCTCGATTGTCAACGCCGTCAACCTCGTCCGCGACTGCGGCGCGCGCGATGTGTATCTGGCGTTCGCCCACCCGCTGCTCGCCGAGCAGGCGCCGGAACGGCTGGCGGGGCTGGGTATTAAGGAGATCATCACCACCGATACTGTCCCGGTTTCGGCGGAAAAGCGCGCCAGGCTGCCGAACATGACCGTGCTCTCGGTCGCGCCGCTGCTGGGCGAGGTGATCATGCGCACCAATCAGGCGCGCAGCGTCGGCGAATTGTTCAACGAATAGCTTCAATTGCAGAATCAAAAGAGGCGACCACCTGGTCGCCTCTTGTTGTTGAGCGTGTGTTACGACAGGTGCGGCTTCAACTGGTTGGTGATGCGATCCTTCGGCTGGAAGCCGGTGATGCGCACAACCGGTTCGCCACCCTTGAACAGCACCAGTGTCGGGATGCTCATGATGCCGTAGCGCATCAGCACATCCTGATTCTCGTCGGCGTCCAGCTTGCCGACGCGCAGCTTGTCGCCGTACTCGACGGCAATCTGGTCGACGAACGGCGCGATCATCTTACATGGACCGCACCATTCCGCCCAGAAATCGACCAGCACAGGCGTGTCGGACTGGAGCACCTCGTTGGTGAAGTTCGACTCGGTGACTTCGAATGTCTTCGTACTCATTAACCTCTCCTTACGCCTACGGCGCGCTGCCTTTGACGCTCAAAACCCGTCATGCTATCATTTTACCGAGTTTTTAGTGTAGTGGTGTAACGGTTCGGGTTCAACTGTATATGAGTCTAGACGAAGCGATACTGCCGGAACTTACCGGGCGTCAGGAAGATATTCTCTCCTGCGTGGTGCGCGCCTATACCGACGCGCCGGAGCCGATCAGCTCCAAATATCTGGTCGAAAAATTCAACCTGCCGTTCAGTTCCGCCACCATCCGCAACGAAATGGCGCTGCTGGAAGAGCTGGGTTATCTTGCTGCGCCGCATACTTCTGCTGGGCGCGTGCCCACCGAAAACGGCTACCGCTATTTCGTCAAGCGGCTGATCAAGAACGGCGAGATTACCGCCGTCGAAAAGACGCACATTTCCGACAAGCTGAGGACGATCCCGCTCGCTTCCGAGCAGTGGATGCTGCTGGTGGCGACGGTGCTGGCGCGCACGGCGCACACCGCCGCGCTGGTGACGCCGCCGGTCGCCGAAACCAGCGGCTTCAAGCACGTCGAGCTGATCTCGATTCAGGGGCGGCTGGTGCTGATGGTGCTGGTGCTGCAGGACGGCGCGGTGCATCAGCAGATGCTCACGCTGGCGGAGCCGGTTCCGCAGCCGTCGCTGCGCGAAACCGCCGAGCGCATCAACGGGCTGTGCATGAACATGGGCGCGAAGGAAGTGCGCGTGCGTATGGTGCAGATGCAGCTTCTGGAGCGTGAAGTTGCCGAACTCATCGCCGACCTGATGGACAAGGCGGACACCAACCAGGTACGGCTGGTCTACCGCAACGGCTTGAGCGAAGTGCTCGGCATGTTCCAGAACAGCGAAGGCGCGCAGCAGGCGGTGCGCGTGTTCGAGGAGCGCTCGTTCCTCAGCCTGATCCTCAACGATGTGCTGACGCCGCTGGTCAACAACGTGCAGGTGGTGATCGCCGGGGACGGGCGCTGGGAAGAACTCAGCCGCCTGAGCATGGTGCTCAGCCGCTACGGGATTCCGGGGCAGGTCAGCGGCGCGGTCGGCGTGCTGGGTCCCACCCGCATGAACTACGGGCGCGCCATCAGCGCCGTGAGCTACGTGTCCGGCTTGATGACCGATATGCTGACCAATGCTTACGAGCCGCTGCCGCCCGGCGAAACCGAAGAATAGCGCATTTCCCCGCTCCCCCAGAGTTTATCTTGCAGTCTGCGCGCTGTCATGCGATCATTCAGGTGTGAGAGTCCGAATTCACACGCCGATGTTAACGTGATTCTATAATTGCGCTGATACACTGAGCCTCTGAACCGCTTAGCAGTGGGGCGTTTGCGTGTGTACGACCAGAAGGAGATGCAGAGTGAATTCACAAATTCACGATGAGGATCAAACGCCAGAAGCGACTGCCGAGGTGCAGGACGAAAACCCGACCGAGGGCGGCGAAACCCAAGCCGCCGCAGCAGGAGAGCAGGTAACGCCAGTGACGCAGGAAATGTACGCCGCCGCGCAGACCCAGGCGCAGGAATATCTCGAAGGCTGGCAGCGCGCGCGCGCCGAATTCGCCAATTACAAGAAGCGCGTCGAGCGCGAAATGAAGGACAGCCACAGCAGCGCCGCCGGTTCGGTGCTGAAGGATGTGCTGCCGGTGATCGACGATTTCGAGCGGGCGATGAGCAGCGTTCCCGAACCGCTTCAGGGCGACCCGTGGGTCGGCGGCGTGGGCATGATCCTGCGGAAGCTGCATAAGGTGCTGGAAGACTACAACGTGACCGTTATCGACCCCACTGGCGAGCCGTTCGACCCGAACCGCCACGAAGCCATTGGCATGGACGATTCGAGCGATGTCGAAACCGGACACGTGACCGTCACGGTTCAAAAAGGCTATGTTCTCGGCGACCGCGTTCTGCGCCCGGCGCTGGTGCGGGTTGCGAATTAGACCACAAATAGGAGCACGGATCACATGGGTAGAATTATCGGTATCGACCTGGGCACGACCAACTCGGTGGTGGCAGTCATGGAGGGCGGCGAACCGACCGTTATTCCATCGTCGGAAGGCGGTCGCCTGATCCCATCCGTCGTCGCCATCAACCCCAAGACCAACGAGCGGCTGGTCGGCAAGGTCGCCCGGAATCAGGCAGTGATTAACCCCGAAAACACGATCTTCTCGATCAAGCGTTTCATGGGGCGCAAGTTTGAAGACCAGGAAGTCCAGCGGGCGCTGAAGTTTGTCCCGTATAAAGTGAGCGCCGCGCCCAACGGCGACGTGCGCGTCCATATGGGCGGGCGCGAATACAGCCCGCCGGAAATTTCCGCCATGATCCTGCAGAAGATCAAGGCGGACGCCGAAGCGTATCTGGGCGAAACCGTCGATCAGGCGGTCATCACCGTCCCGGCGTACTTCAACGACGCGCAGCGTAACGCGACCAAGGACGCGGGCAAGATCGCCGGCCTGGAAGTGCTGCGTATCGTCAACGAGCCGACGGCGTCGAGCCTCGCATATGGTCTTGGCGAGAAGAAGAACGGCATCATCGCCGTGTACGACCTCGGCGGCGGCACGTTCGATATCTCGATCCTCGAAGTGGGCGACGGCGTGTTCGAAGTCCGCAGCACCAACGGCGATACCTACCTGGGCGGCGACGACTTCGACCAGGTGCTCATCAACTGGATTGCCGACGAGTTCAAGAAGGATAGCGGCATCGACCTGCGCAACGACCGCCAGGCGCTCCAGCGCTTGAAGGAAGCGGCGGAAAAGGCGAAGATCGAGCTTTCGACCACGCTCAACACCGAGATCAACCTGCCGTTCATCACGGCGGACGCCGGCGGTCCCAAGCACCTGAACATGAACCTCAGCCGCGCCAAGCTCGAAAGCCTGACCGGCAGCCTGATTCAGCGCTCGATTGACCCGTGCCGCGCGGCGCTCAAGGATGCTGGACTCGAAACCCGCGATATCGACACGGTGATCCTCGTCGGCGGTATGACCCGTATGCCGGCGGTCGTTGAAGCGGTCAAGGGCTTCTTCGGCAAGGAGCCGAGCAAGGGCGTCAACCCCGACGAAGTCGTCGGCTTGGGCGCGGCGATTCAGGCGGGCGTGCTGGGCGGCGATGTCAAGGACATCCTGCTGCTCGACGTGACCCCGCTGACGCTGGGCGTCGAGACGCTTGGCGGCGTCGCCACGCCGATGATCGACCGCAACACCACCATCCCGACCAAGAAGTCGCAGGTGTATTCGACCGCTTCCGACAACCAGACGCAGGTCGAAATCCACGTCGTGCAGGGCGAGCGCCCGATGGCGGGGGATAACAAGTCGCTGGGCAAGTTCATCCTCGACGGTATTCCGCCCGCGCCGCGCGGCGTGCCGCAGGTCGAAGTCACGTTCGACATCGACGCCAACGGCATCCTCAACGTGAGCGCCCGCGACAAGGCGACCGGGCGCGAGCAGAAGATCACCATCACTGCCAGCAGCGGTCTGTCCGACTCGGAAATCGACAAGATGGTGCAGGAAGCCGAAAAGCACGCCGCCGAAGACTCCAAGCGCAGGGAACAGGCGGAAATTCATAATCAGGCAGAGAGCGCGATCTTCACCGCCGAAAAATTCCTGCGCGACTTTGCTGACCGGCTGCCGGAAGATGCCAAGAAGCAGACGCAGGAGCGTATCGACGCGCTGCGCAAGGCGGAAGAAGGCGGCGACGCTGACAAGATTCGCGCGGCGATGGACGCGCTCAACCAGCACGTCCAGACGCTCGGCGGCAGGCTCTACGAACAGCCCGGCGCGGAAGGTGCGCAGCCGGGGCAGCAGGGCGGACAGCCCGGCGGTCAGGGCGGCAGCGGCGAAGACGTGGTGGACGCCGAGTTCACCGAAGCGTAAGCGCCGTCATCGGCATGTGAACATCGTAGGGGCGCACCGAAGCAGCCGCAGGTTGCCCGTGCGCCCTTTCGCAACCCGATCCTTCTGTCGCACGTAATATCGGGTACACTCTCAGATAACAGCTCACGACCCCCAGGCAGACGATGGCACGCGATTATTATGAAGTACTGGGCGTCTCGCGGACGGCGGACAAGAACGAGATCAAAACCGCCTTTCGCCGTCTGGCGCGCGAGTATCACCCGGACGTAAGCAAGCACGACGACGCCGAGAACCGCTTCAAGGAGATCAACGAAGCGTATGAGGTGCTGTCCGACGACGACAAGCGCGCTCGCTACGACCGCTTCGGTCATGCCGGGGTGCAGGGCAACGGCGGCTTCGGTGGGGCGGGTGCGGGCTTCAGCGGCTTCGAGGAAATCTTCGAGGAATTCTTCAGCAGCTTCGGCGGCGCACAGCGCACGCGCCAGCGGCGTGGTCCGCGCGCAGGGGCAGACCGCCGGGTCGACGTGACCATCAGCTTCGAAGAATCGGTCTTCGGCACGGAGAAGGAAGTCGAATACGAGCGGTTGGAAGTCTGCGACACCTGCGCCGGGACGGGCGCTGCGCCGGGCACGACGCCGCAGACCTGCGTGCAGTGCGCCGGGACGGGCGAAATCCGGCAGGTGCAGCAGACGTTCCTCGGTCCAATGGTGCAGGTGGCGACCTGCCCGCGCTGCAACGGCACCGGCGAGACCATCGCCACGCCCTGCCAGACCTGCCGGGGCAACGGGCGCGTGCGCAAGAAAGCCGTCCTCAGCGTGCAGATTCCGGCGGGCGTGCGCGAAGGCTTGCAGATTCAGATTCGCAGCGAAGGCGATCTGGGCGAGAAGGGCGCGCCGCAGGGCAACCTGTACGTCGTCGTCCACGTCAACGAGCATGAATTCTTCAAGCGCAAGGATAACGATATCATTCTCGACATCAGCATCAACGTGGCGCAGGCGGCGCTGGGCGATAAGCTCAACATTCCCACCGTCGATGGCGACGTGGAGCTGAACGTCCCCGGCGGCACGCAGACCGGGCGCGTGTTCCGGCTGCGCGGCAAGGGGATTCCGCGCCTGCGCAGCGACGGCTCGAATTCCGGGCGCGGCGACCAACTGGTCTACGTACAGGTCGATATCCCCACCAAGCTGACCGACGAGCAGCGCGTATTGTTCGAGAAGCTGGCGGGCACGCTCGGCAGCGAAGTCCAGCCGCAGCGCAACGGGAAAGGTTTCTTCGACCGCGTGATGGATTTCTTCGCTGGCGAGCAGCAGTAGAGCGCAGCCAACGCGAATGTTTGTGTAGGGGCACGACATGTCGTGCCCCTACGTCGTTTATGTAGGAGAATCTATGCCCCGCTGGATCGAAGTGACTCTGCGCGTGGACGGCGAATCCGCCGAAGCTACCGCCGGTATCCTGCAGCGCTACGGCTATCAGGGCGTGGCGATTGAGCATGAAGGCATCCCGCCCGACAAGCTCGACGAGGACGAACTCCCCCCGGCGAAAACGCTGGCGATCAAAGCCTACCTGCCCGAAGACGAGCGCGCCGAAGAAACGCGGACGCGGCTCGAAGCGGCGCTCGGCTACATGAACATGATGTATCCCATGCCGACGCCGGAATACCGCATCGTCGAGGAAGCCGACTGGGCGGAAGCCTGGAAAGTCCACTACCACCCGGTTCGCATCGGGCGCAGGCTGCTGATTCGCCCGCTGTGGACGCAGGTCGAGCTTCAGCCGGGCGATCTGGAAATCGCGCTCGATCCGGGCATGGCGTTCGGCACCGGCACCCACCCGACGACTCAACTGTGTATGGAAGCGCTCGAAGATTTGGTTGTGCCGGGCGTGAAGGCGCTCGACCTCGGCTGCGGGTCGGGGATTCTGGCGATTGCGGCGGCGAAGCTGGGCGCGGGGCATGTGCTGGCGCTCGACATTGACCCGGTGGCGGTCGAAGCCGCGCAGCAGAACGTTGAGCAGAACGGCACGGCGGAGCGCGTCACCGTGCAGGCGGGCAGCCTCGACAGCGTGGTCGGCTCGGCGCGCCGCTTCGACCTGATCGTGGTCAACATCCTGGCGCGCATCATCATCGACATGTGCGGGCAGCACCTCGGCGACGTCGTGCGCCCCGGCGGGCTGGCGATCTTCAGCGGCATCATCGAGGAACAGGCGGCGGACGTGGAAGCCGCGCTGCGCACGACCGGGCTGGAGCCGTATACCCGCCGCCTGCAGGGCGACTGGGTCGTTATCGAGGCGCGCCGCCCGCACGCCAGCTAGCGGTTTTCGCCCGACGTGGCTACTTCGTTGATTCCCGGTTGTAGATGACGGGCATCTGCCCCTTCCATTTGCTCCACAGAGCATCGTCGGTGATCAACTCCGCCATGAAGTGCCCGACGTTGATTCGGCTGGTCTTTCCCGCATCAAAGATGGGGTTTCGGATGGGCGAAGGGTACACATTGTACTCGGTCACCTCGTCAGCGTCGATCAGTCCGTCCGGGCGCACCGCCGCCCATTCGATCACTGCATCTCTCCTGCCGATTTTGGTTCGCAGATAGTCGGCTGCCTGCTCGTTGTCCGCCTGCGGCGGCAGCGCCAGCCGCAGCAGCCCGACGACGCATTTCTGCGCGAACGATACCTTTTCGGGGATATCCCGATTGCTGTTGCCGGTGGTGTTCATCAGCACAAACCTGACCGGCTTTTCCGGCTGGTTGGACTTGATGGCATCGCATAGCCGGCGCGTTGCATCGGTCACCAGCCGGCGCGGATTGCCGTAAATGCCTTTCAGGTTCAGATTGTGTCCCAGGCACGACACCACCGCGTCACAGCCCCTGACGTGCCGGGCTAATTCGGCGTCGCTCAGGTCGAGAACAGCCGCGTGGATTAGGGACAGATTCGGGTGAGTTCGGAGGTCTTCGGGCAGCCGGTCGGGCGACCGTACAATGACCCTGACCTTCAGACCGTGATTGAGAAGCTGCTTCACCAGCAGCCGACCGGTTGCGCCGCTTGCGCCAACGACGAGGGTTGTCATGATTGTCTATCCTCTGCGTTCGTTCCTGAAACGTAATACGCAGCGTGTTCACTTTCGGTACGAACAAGGACGACCCGCCCGGCTGCTGCCGCCGAAATCGCCATTGCGCCAATGCCACTCGGCTGTCATATATATTGTAATGTATTGTCATATTCCCCCCAAAAAATGGGGGAAACTCGATTCCGTTCTCTTATAGAATGGAACACAAGTGCGGCTACTTGTTCCGTTCGTCATGCAGCGCCGCCTATTCATTCGTCCACTAAACCCACAGCGAGCATACATGGCTGTCACTGAGACACGAGATACAACCGTGCGTTTTACCGGGCTTACTTCGCAGCAGGTGACCGAAAGCCGTGCCCAACACGGCGCAAATATCCTCACCCCGCCCGAAACCGACCCCTGGTGGAAGCTCTATCTTCAGAAATTCGACGACCCCGTCATCCGCATCCTGATCATCGCCGCCGTCATCACCATTCTGGTGGGCATTGTCGACGGTCATTACGTCGAGGGCGTCGCCATCATCATCGCCATCCTGCTGGCGACGACGCTCGCCTTCATCAACGAATTCCGGGCGCAGCGCGAATTCGACGTGCTGAATCAGGTCAACGACGAAGCGCCGATCAGCGTGATCCGCGACGGCGAATATGTGCTGGTGCCGCGTAAAGACCTTGTGGTTGGTGACGTGGTGCTGGTCGAGGCGGGCGCTGAAATCCCGGCGGATGGTACGGTGGTCGAGGCGGTATCGTTTCAGGTCAACGAAGCGCTGCTGACCGGCGAATCGATGCCGATCAACAAGGTCGTCAACGGCAATAGCGCCAACCTGTACGGCGACAATCACGTCTTTCGCAGCACGATGGTGATGGACGGGCATGGCATTTTCGAAGTGACCGCCGTCGGCAATTCGACCAAAATCGGCGAGATCGCTCGCGAAGCCATCAGCGATACCGACGAAGTGACGCCGTTGAATGCCCAGCTTACCCGCCTCAGCAAGCTGATCGGTGTGGTTGGCTTCAGCGTCGCCGCGCTGACGTACGCCGGGCTGGTGCTGCACGGCGCGGCGGTCGGTGAAATTGTGTTGAGCGGGCAGCAGTGGCTGTTCTTCGTGATCCTCATGGCGGCAGTCCTGACGGTGATGAGCCGCATCTGGCTGCCGATTGTCTACGACGCGCTGGA
>JADLHH010000395.1 GCA_020848855.1 Anaerolineae bacterium
AGCGGACCGGAGCCGTACTGCATGTCGACGATGCGCGCCTGAAGCCGCAGGGTGCTGGTTTCCATCATGACGGTTGCGCCGACCTGCGCCTGCACCAGATCGCCTTTGGCTTCCAGCTTGGAGCGGAGCGCCGGGTCGGTGAAGGCGTATTCCGAAGCGAAGACTTTGGTGACGGTGCGAACGAAGTCGTCCTTGTCGAACAGCCAGACTTCAATGGCTGCTGCTTTGGCGGGGTCGCCCGTGCCGATACTTTCGGAAACGAGCGCGCCACATTCGCCGAGGAAGCGTTCCTGCTCGTCTTCGATGGTGTAGGATTCGTCGTAGGTGCCGAAGCCGGGTGTGTAGGTTGACATCTTCTGCATGAGCGGCGGACCAAAATTGCTGGTCGCCACAAAGTCAGTCTTCCTGGTTTCCATCAACCGGGCGGATTCAACGCGCTGCTTACGTTCCTGCGCGACTTCCGGGCTGGCTTTGGTGCCCCGGTTGAGCAGCGGTTCGATGAGATTGGGGTAGATGAACATGCCCCAGAGGATAGCGACAATCGTGCCAACGACCGCGACCACCAGCGGCGCGAGGATGAACGGGATAATGTTGCCGATGAAACTCGTTTGCGGGGGCTGAACGGCGATGGGCTGTGCCTGTTCCGCGAAGGTGCGGATGGCAACGAGCTTGTCGCGGTTGACTTCTTCGCCGGGGGTAGACAGCAGACGATCCACGATGCCGAGTGGGTCGTCGACCCGTGCGAGCAGGTTGGCGATATTGGCGCTGATGTCGGTGTTAGTTTCTTCGGCGTAACGGTCCGCGAGCAGCTTGACCCATTCATCCTGCCAGCTTTGATGCAGGGCGCGCGGGTCGGCGTCGTAGTAGACGGTGGGACCGAACGTGTACGACCAGATTAAGCCCAGGATCACACCGCCGATCAAGACTGCGAGCGTTTTCGCCTTGGGCATATACGGTTTCAATAAAACAACAAACAAACCGTTGTAGCTATCTTTGAGAAATTTCATCACGCAAAGACCTTTCCTCGGACGCTCACTACTTTAGATTGTAACGGAAATAACAGTGACGCGACAATTATGGAATTAGGCTAGCGCCGATTGTTAGAAAATGCAAACGAAAATGACAAGCTGTGGGAGAACGAAGAGAGCGTGAGTGCGGTCTTTGACGAGGCACACAGGCATGAAAAAACGCTGTTTCCTACGTTTGGGGCAGAAAACAGCGTTTCGATAATGCAACAGGTTGTGGAGCTTATGCAGGTTCGACGGTTTCCGCGATCAGCTTGTCCGTCTGGTAGGTGTTTTCGCAGTTGGTACACTGCACCTTCGAGCGCGACTGTTCGACCAGCAAGCCGCCGCAGTTGGGGCAGGGCTGCGCCAGCGGCTTCTTCCAGCTTGTGAATTCACATTCCGGGTAGCGCAGGCAGCCGTAGAAGGTGCGCCCACGCTTGGAGCGCCGCTCGATGATTTCGCCGCCGTGTTCCTTGCCGCAGAGTGGGCAGGCGATGCCGAGCCGCTCGAAGAAAGGTTCGGTGTAGCGACATTCCGGGTAGTTGGAGCAGCCGATGAACTTGCCGAAGCGCCCATAGCGGATGACGAGCGGGTGACCGCTCTCCGGGCAGTCGCGCCCGATGGGTTCCTCGTGGTTGATGGGCGTGATGACTTTTTGCGCGTTCTTCAGGTCACGCTCGAACGGCGTATAGAAGGCGCTCAGCATCGGACGCCATTCCTGATTGCCTTCGGAAATGTCGTCCAGCTTGTTTTCCATTTGCGCCGTGAACTGGAAGTCCATAATGTCCGGGAAATACTGCACGAGCAGGTCGTTGACGATCTTGCCCGTTTCCGTCGGAATGAGGCGCTTGTCCTGCTTGGTGACGTATTCGCGGTCCTGAATGACGGCGACGGTTGGCGCGTAGGTGCTGGGACGCCCAATGCCGAATTCTTCGAGCGTGCGGACGAGACTGGCTTCGGTGTAGCGCGGCGGCGGCTGCGTGAAGTGCTGTTCCGGCTGCAAGCCGAGCAGGTCGAGCATTTCCCCGGCGTTCATCTCCGGCAGGATACGCCCTTCATCCGCATCTTCGGCAATGTCTTCGTCGTGGGCGTCCTCGTAGAGCGCGAGGAAACCGCTGAACTTGATCGTGCTGCCGCTCACGCGCAGGTGGTAGGGCTGGTTTTTCGCGGTCAGTCCAGCGTCAATATCGACGCGCAGGGTGTTGTAGACGGCGTTTTCCATCTGGCTGGCGAGGAAACGCTGCCAGATGAGGTTGTACAGCCGCATCTGGTCGCTGGAGAGTGCTTTTTTGATCGCATCCGGTTCGCGCTGGATTGACGTGGGGCGAATGGCTTCGTGCGCTTCCTGCGCGCCTTTCGCTTTCGTCTTGTAGACGGGCGCACGCTTGGGCATGAATTCCTTGCCGAAACGCCGCTCGATATATTCGCGGGCTTCCTTCTGCGCCTGAGGCGAAATCGAGAGGCTGTCGGTACGCATATAGGTGATCAGTCCGACTGAGCCTTCCGCGCCGACTTCGATGCCTTCGTACAACTGCTGCGCGACCGCCATCGTGCGCTTGGCGGTAAAGCCCAACCGCCGCGATGCTTCCTGCTGGAGCGTGCTGGTGGTGAAGGGGGCGGATGGTTTACGCACGCGCTCGCCGAGTTTGACATCCGCCACGCTGTAGACACTTTTCTCCAGAATGTCGAGGTGCGGTTGCACGTCGCTCTGTTTGGTGAAGTTGATGTCCTCGCTGCCGATTTTGAGCAAACGGGCGAAGAACGGCTTGTTCGCCTTGCCATTCTTCTGCTGCTTGCTGAGCTGCGCGTCGACCGTCCAGTATTCTTCCTGAACGAATGCCTCGATTTCGCGCTCGCGGTCGACGATGAGGCGTACGGCAATACTCTGCACGCGCCCCGCCGAGAGGCGGTTACGCACCTTGTTCCACAAAAGCTCGGTGACGCTGTAGCCTACCAGACGGTCGAGGATGCGACGCGCCTGCTGCGCGTTGACGAGATTCATGTCAATCTCGCGCGGGTGATCGAAGGCTTCCTGAATCGCAGGCTTGGTGATTTCGTGAAAGACGACGCGCCGCACCGGGGCGTGCTTGTGCTCACCGATTTCGGTTGCCGCCAGCAGGTGCCATGCAATCGCCTCGCCTTCGCGGTCGGGGTCGGTCGCCAGGTAAATTTCCTTCGCGTTGTCGACAGCGATTTTCAGGTCTTTGACCGTATCGCGCTTGTCGTTCATGACGCGGTATTTCGGCTCGAAGTTGTTTTCCACGTCCACCGAAAGCTGCGACACGAGCAGGTCGCGCACGTGCCCCTTGGACGCCTTGACGGTGTAGCCGTCGCCCAGAAACTGCCCGACGCTTCTCGCTTTCGCGGGCGACTCGACAATCACCAGCTTGCCGATGGAGCGGCGAACCGGCTTCTTGCCTGCGCTTGCCGCTGTGCTCGTGAGCGCCTTCTTCTTGGCGGCGGCGCTGGTTTTGCCTGCCGAAGCGGCAGTGCTGCGCGTTTTCGTTTTCGCCTTCGCGCGGGCTTTGGCGGGTTTGGCTTTACGGGTTGTCTTCGCAGGCGCAGCGACGATTTCGGGCTTGGGCAGGTTCGCGTGCGCTTCGGTCGCGCCCATGCGGAAGAGAGTCGTCCCGCAAACGGGACAATTCCCTTTGACGCCGGGCGTGCCTCGCGAGGTGAAGGTTGGCTGCGCGTTTGCAATTTCGCGCTTGGTCTTACATTTTACGCAATAGGCTTCAAGACTCATGCCTGTTCCAATTTCCTTATAGATAGGTCTCGTGTTGCATCTCACGCAGCATTTCGACGGCTTTTTTGACATCCTGCGTGCGGTCTTTGTGGCAAACCATCAGCACATCTGGCGTGTCGACGATGACCAGGTCTTCCACACCAATCGTGACGCTTAGCCTGTCACTGTAAACCAGTGTGTTCCTTGTGTCAATTATCAAGCGGGTTGCGGCGCTACCTTTGAACACATTTCCGTTCGTATCCAGGTCGAGCACTTCAAAGAGCGCATCCCAACTGCCCACGTCGCTCCAGCCGATGTCAATGGGAATGACGGCGATTCTTTCGGCTTTTTCCATCACCGCCGTGTCGATGGGCAGTCTGGGCAGGGTTTCCCACACTTCTGCCAGCTTTGCCGCATAATTCGGCGTATCGACGGCGGGCTGCAAGTCCATCATGCCCCGGTAAATTTCCGGCTGGTGCTGCTTAAACTCCGCCAGCGCACGGTCTGCGCGCCAGATGAACATGCCGGAGTTCCAGCTATATTCCCCACTGAGGACGAAGGCGGTCGCTCGTTCCAGGTCGGGCTTTTCGGTGAACCCGCGCGAATGGTAACACAGGTAGTCTCCAATCTGGCGAATTTCGTCGCCGCGCCGGATATAGCCGAACCCGGTGGCGGGCATGTTGGGCGAAATGCCCAGCGTGACGATGTAGTTTTCCTGCGCCAGCGCATATGCCGCTTCGAGCGCATTGCGGAAGCCTTGCTTGTTGGCGATATGGTGGTCCGCAGTGAGCAGGACGATAGTGGCTTCCGGGTCGCGCTTTTGAATGATGGTTGCCGCCAGCGCCGCTGCTGCTGCCGTATTCCTGCCGTGCGGCTCGACGATGAAGTTTTCCGGTGGAATATTCGGTGCGTCGGCACGCATGGCATTGGCAAAGCTTTCGCCGGTGACGACGTAGATGCGATCCGGCGTGAAAAGCGGCGCAAGTCGTTCAACGCTGACGCGGAACATGGATGTGTCTTCGACCAGGGCAAGCAGTTGTTTGGGTGCGCTGGCGCGGCTCATGGGCCAAAGGCGCGTGCCGCCGCCCCCTGCGAGAATGACTGCGTAGTAGTGTTCCATTTTAGATGTGACCTCTTGCTCTATTCTTACGTCAGATATTTACAACGTTACGGGTCATCCGTACAGATTTACGCCGCGACCGCATAAGTTCAGTCGCGGTAGCCAATGCGCCGGTAATTGCCACGCCCATCCGCTTCGACGTAGCCCTGAAGCTCAAGCAACGTGAGCACGCCGAGAAGCTCGGACGCGGGCAGGGAGCTGCGTAGTGCCAGTTCGTCGACGGGAAGCGGGTCGCTGTTGAGAAAAGCCAGCACTGCGCGTTCCTGTTCGCCTACGCTGCTCCCGGTCGGGGCAATTTGTTTTGTCAGCGCGCGGGCTTCGACTTTGCGCCGCGCGATGTTGAGTTCGTCGAGAATATCGTCCACCGTAATGACGAGTTTCGCGCCATCCTGTATGAGCCGGTTCGTGCCGACACTGGCGGCGTTGAACACGCTGCCGGGGACGGCGAATACTTCTTTACCCTGCTCAGCCGCCAGCGTCGCCGTGATCATCGCGCCGCTTTGCTCCGGCGCTTCAACGATGAGCACGCCGAGCGAAACCCCGCTGATGATGCGATTGCGGCGGGGGAAGTTGCGTGCTTCCGGCTTCGTGCCGAGCGGAAACTCGCTGACCAACGCGCCGTTCTGAACAATCTGCCGCGCCAGTTCCGCATGATCTGGCGGGTAAATTCGGTCAATGCCGCAGCCCATGACCGCAATCGTGCGCCCGCCTGCTTCCAGCGCATTGCGGTGCGCGACCGCGTCGATGCCGTGCGCCAGACCGCTGACGATGGTGACGCCCTGCGCGGCAAGCTGGCGCGAAAAATAGGCGGTCGCATCGCGCCCGTAGCCGCTTGCCTTGCGCGTACCGACGACCGCCAGCGCCAGTTCGTCCTGCGCGACCAGCGTGCCACGCATATACAGGGTGAGCGGGGCGTCCGGCAGGTTTCGCAGCAGGTCGGGGTAGGCGTCGTCTTCCGGCGTGAGCAGGTGCGCGCTTGCTCGCTCGATACGGCTCATTTCGCCGTCAAGGTCAAGCTGTGCCTGCATCCGCAGCAGGCTGGCGGTTGTTTCCGCGTCCAGCCCCGCTGCGCGTAACTGGCTTTCGCTTGCCTGCCACGCGCTGCTCAGGTCGCCGAAGGCTTGCGCGAGCAAAAGCAGACGTTTGGGACCTATGCCCGGAACCAGGCTGAAGGCGAGCCAGTATTTGCGAACATCCAAGGCAGCGACCAAGCGTTTCATCGTATATTGCGCCAGCATATAGTTAGGATTAGTTACTGTCAAGGG
>JADLHH010000396.1 GCA_020848855.1 Anaerolineae bacterium
GGCGTATCCTGATCGCCGACCAGTCTGGACTGGTGCTGTACGATACCAATAACCCCGACCTCGACGTGTTGGGCACGCTGGGGCAGGAACATTTTGTCCAACTGACCGACCTGTACCCGGACGCGGCGCAGGTGTTCGCGCCCGGCGCGCCGTCGCTGAACGTGCAGACCATCGACGACCGCATCGTTTCGAGCGGGCGTACCACCTTCGGTCTCGGCGGCGATGTCTACTGGACGGTCGCGCTGGTTGATGATGCCGGGCAGGTCGCTGGCGCGGGGAACGTGCTGTCGCTGGCAGCCGTCGTCGGCAGCCTGCTGATCGGCGCGCTGATCACGCTGGCGGTCGGCTTGATCATGCGGCGGATGCTGCGCCCGATCGGCAGCGTCAGCGCGCTGGTGGATCGCTGGCGCGAGGGTGCAGTCGAAGCGCCGGCGCAGGTCGTCAGCGACGACGAGGTCGGGCAGTTGATGCAGGTGTTCCAGTCGCTGTCGAGCCGCGTCGAAACGCTGCGGACGGAACTGGAGACCCAGCAGGGGCGTTATACCCGCAACATGGACATTGCCGCGCGCGTCAGCCGCGAGACGGCGACGCTGCACGACTTCGATCAACTGCTGAATCGCTCGCTCGACCTGATCTGCCAGGAATTCGGCTTCTATCACGCGCAGGTGTTCCTGATCGACGACATCGGCGAAAACGCGGTGCTGGTCTTCAGTCACGGCGACATCGGCGAACAGTTGCTCAAGGCGGGGCACAAAATCCCGGTCGGCTCCGAATCGGTGATCGGCTCGGTCACGGCGACGGGGAAAGCGGTCGTCGTCAACGACACGACGAATGAATCCGGCTCGCCGCACCAGTATAACCCGCTGCTGCCGCAAACCCGCGCCGAAATCGCGCTGCCGCTGTCGCTGGGCGACCGCACTATCGGCGCGCTGGACGTGCAGAGTATGCACGCCGACAGTTTCCACGACGACGAGCTGCGCACCTTCCAGATTCTCGCCGACCAGATCGCCGTCGCCATCCAGAACGTGCGCCTGCTGACTCAGTCGGAGCAGCGCATCACGCAGATCGACGCGCTCAACCGTCAGCTTACGCGCATGGCATGGGAAGAGACGAGCCAGCGCAGTAACCTGGAGACGGTCTATCACTACGACCTGCTGCAACTGGACGAAGGCGTGGTGGTTGACCAGCCAGCGCTCAGCCTGCCGATTGCGATTCGCGGCGAGGTCGTCGGCTCGCTCGACGCCGCGCCGCCCGAAGGCACGTTCTTCACCGACGGCGACCACGCCATCATGCGCGCCGTCGCCGACCGCGTGGCGATTGCGATTGAAAACGCGCGCCTGTTCGAAGAGACGCAGAGCAGCCTCGCCGAGACGTTCACGCTCTACCAGTTGAGCCGTTACCTGAACGAAGCCGACAGCCTGGAAGCGATTTTGCAGGCGATCATCGTCTCGGTGATGCCGGACGCTTCCAGCGGGCAGATGGGCGTGTTTGCCGATTACACCAAAACCCCCGAAACGCTGCGCATGGTCGAAGACTGGTCGCTGCAGGATACGGGGCGCGAGCGGCTGGCGGGGATGCAGCTTCGCGTCGCCGACCACCCGCTGCTCGCCGAAATGCTGCCGAGCCGGGTGGCGCTGGTCACCGACACCGCCCGCGACACGCGCATCGACGAAGCGTTCCGGGCGATTGTGGACAACACCGGCGCGCAGTCGATGGTCTTCATCCCGTTCAGCGTGCGCGGCGTGTGGCGCGGCGTCATCGTGATCGAGTTCCCCACCCGCCGCGACTTCAGTGAGCGCGAAGGTCGCCTGTACGGCGCGCTGATCGACCAGGCGGGCGTCGCCATCGACAACCGTATGCTGCTGCGCCAGAACGAACTGGCGCTGGCGGAAATCGAGCGCCTGTACGAAGCCAGCCGCATCATCAACATGGCGCAGAACATGTCCGACCTGGTGCGCGCTGCCGTCAACGTCACCGACGATCCGACGCTCGATTTCGAGCTGGGTATCTTCGAAGGCACGCTCGACGTGACCGGCTGGCCCACTCACATTCGGGTCGTGGCGCGCTCGCGTGGTGGCGAGGTCGTCAACATCGAGGAAGCCAAACCGGTGATCATCGACGCCGACTCGCCGCTGCGCACGCACGAGCCGCGCCGGATCATCGACGCCGACCCGGACATGCCGAGTGAGCGCGGCGTCGTCCAGTACATGCGCAAGCACGGCTTCCGGTCGATGGTCACGCTGCCGCTGTTCAGCGCCAATCAGCCGATCGCCCTGTTCAGCATCACCAGCCCCGAACCGCGCGACCTTTCGCCGGAAGACTACGACATCTTCTACGCGCTGGCGGGGCAGATGAGCACGGTGCTGCAAAACCGCCGCCTGCTCGAACAGACCGAACTGGCGCTCGACGAAACGCGGCGCCTGTATGCCGCCAGCCGCTCGATCACTGCCGCAGCCGATTCGGCGGCGGTTTACCAGTCGGCGGCGATTCACCTCGCCACCGCCGCGACCGCCGTTCAGCGAGTCTCGATCCTGCTGGCGCAGCCGACGCCGACGCCGGATGCGCCGTATCTGGAGTACGCCTACATCTGGACGCGCGGCGGGAGTTCCGACCTGCAAACCGGCAGCCGCATTCCGCGTGACCGGATCGCCTTCCCCGACCTGCTCAACAACGACGGCACGGCGGTGATTCCCGATGTGCGGCGCGACCTCACCGCTTTTGGCGCGTTGCAGGAAATTCTCGAACGCAGCGGAACCGGCAGCGCCGTCATAGCGGCGGTTCAGTCGCGCCTGCGCTGGTATGGCGTCGTCCTGTGCGAAAGCCTCGATACTGCCGCGTTTCCCGAAGGCTACATCAACTTCATGCGCGCCGTCGCCGACCAGGTGGCGGTCGCCGTCGAAAGCCTGCTGTCGTTCGAAGAAGCGCAGATGCAGGCGCTGCGCGCGCTGGCGCTCGCCGAAGCCGGGCAGCTTGCCAGCCGCATGAGCCGCGAGTTCGCGCACAGCCTGGAAGAAGTGTTCTCGCGCGTGGCGCAGGTCGCCAATTACGACCGCTGGTCGCTGGCGCTCGTCAACGAGGCGCGGACGCAGCTAGAAACCGTCATCGAGCGCCGCTCGCCGGAAGTGGAAAGCGCGTCCGAGACGCCGGCGTATCTCGATCTGTCGTCCGATTCCAGCCCGCTGGTGCAGGCGTTCAACACCCGGCAGACGCTGCTGATCAACGATCCGAGCCGCTTCCCGGATGCCGACTGGCAGACGCCGAACAGCGCGAACGACTTCGGCAAGGGCGTGATCATTCCGGTGCGGCTGGGCGACGATATGGTCGGTGTGCTGATGGTTGGCAGACCGCTGCGCGCCCCGGATCTCGACAGCAGCGACGAGCAGCTCGCGACCACGCTGGCGGCGCAGGTCGCCATCGCCGTCGAAAACCAGCGCCTGCTGCGCGCGGCGGAAAACGAGCGCGAGCGCCTGAGTTCGATTCTCGCCTCGCTGCCCGCGGGCGTGCTCGTGCTTGACCCGGCGACCTACAAGCCGGTGCAGTATAACGACCAGATCGAGCAGTTGCTTGGTCGCCCGGTTCGGGTTGACCAGCCGTTCGACGTGGCGACCTACCAGATTCTGCGCAGCGGCACCGATACGCTGTATTCGGCGGACGCGCTGCCGATCTTCGCCGCGTCGCGCACCAGGGCGCTCGCCAGCAGCGACGATATCGCCGTCCTGCTGGATGACGGCACCGAAGTCGACCTGTTGATGAACGCCGTGCCCATCCTGAACGACGACGGCAGCGTGAGCGCCATCGTCGCCGCTTTCCAGGACATCAGCGCGCGGCGGAACCTGGAACGCACGCTGGAAACCAACCTGCGCGAGACGGTCGCGCTGTACGAGACCAGCCGCGCGCTGGCGGAAGCCGAAGAAGTCGAACAGGTGCTGGAACAGCTTCTGGAGCAGCTTGCCCTGCAGGACGTGTCCGACGCTTTCGTGCTGCTGCTCGATGAGCAGTCCGGCGTGGTGCGGCTGGCGCGCTCGCTCAGCGGCACGGTGATCAATCCGGCGCTGGGCAGCGATATCCTGGACCGGCGCAGCCCGGTCTACGTCGCGGATGTTCGGCAGGCTCCCGAATTGAGCGAGACGACCCGCGCTATGCTGTTGGAATCCGGGATTATCGCACTGGCGTCGATCCCGATGCGGGCGGGCGCGCGCCGCGACGATCCGCTCGGCTGGCTGGTCATGACCTTCGCCGAGACGCAGCAGTTCACGCCGGAGCGCGAGCAGTTCCTGAACACGCTCAACGATAACGCGGCGGTCGTGCTCGACAACCGCTACCTGCTTCAGCGCACCGAAGCCGCGCTGCAGGATACGGCGGCGCTCTACAGTGTCACCACCGACCTCAGCCGCGCCCGCACCGAAGAAGAAATCAGCGAGGCGATTCGCACGGCGCTCGCCAACCTGTCGCCGGATATCTTCGCGGCGTATTTCGTCGTCGAAGGCGAGCTTCGCGCCCTGTTTAACGTCAGCCTCGATTCCGCGCCGGTGACGTTCGCTGAGATGATCGTCAGCCACCAACTGATGAAACAGCCGAACCAGTTCATCGACGACGTGCGCGCCGTCGCCGAACCGGGGTCGTTCGAACAGGATTTGCGGGCGCGCGGCAACATCCGGTCGCTGGCGCTCGTCCACCTGCGCTCGCAGAACCTGCCGTTCGGGTGTCTGTTCGTCGCCTATCACACGCCGCATACGTTCACAGACGGTGATATCCGCTACCTGAACTCGGTCGCCGACAGCGCCTCGGTCGTCATCGACAACTACCTGCTGCTCGACCAGATTCAGGGGTCGCTGGAAGAAACCAGCATCCTGTACCGGGCGAGCCGGGCGCTCAACGACGCCTCGACGCCGTCCGAAATTCTGAACGTGATCATCAGCTACCTGACCAACCGCCCGGTCTCGCACGGGTTCATCGCCCTGCTTTCGACCGAAAGCTGGGAGAACCCCAGAGCGGCGGCGCAGGTCGTGGCGACCTGGCAGCGCGATTCGGACTTCGGCATCAACCTGACCGGGATGACGCTGGTTCCGGGGCAGTATCCGGCGTGGCGTTTCGTGGCATCGTCCGCCGTGATGATGGTGGACGACATCAGCACCGCCGACAACCTGGACGCGATGGAGCGCATCGGCATCGAAAGCCTCGAACTGCGCTCGCTGAGCGTGCTGCCGCTGCGCATCGCCGGGCGCGCCATCGGCGCGATGGTCTTCGGCTCGCGCGTGCCCTACCGCCACACCGAGCGCGACCTGCGCATCTACAGTTCGCTGGCGGAACAGGCGTCGCTGCGGCTCGAAGCCGCCCGCCTGCTGACGCAGACCGAGCGCCGCGCCCGCCAGTTGACCACGTCCGCCGAGGTGAGCCAGATCGCCAGCTCGATCCTCGACCTGAGCATCCTGCTGCCGCGCATCGTTGACCTGATCCACGACTCGTTCGGCTACGATCACGTGCAAATCTTCCTGATGGACGACCAGAACAAATTCGCCGAACTGCGCGCCAGCACGGGCGAAGCTGGGCGGCAGCTTCTGGAAATTCGGCACAAACTAGAACGCGGCAGCGCCAGCGTGATTGGCAAGGTGACGGCGAGCGGTCAGCCGACCATCGCCTCGGACACGGCGGACGCGACCGTCGTCCACCGCCCGAACCCATACCTGCCGCGCACGCGCTCGGAGATGGCGATACCGTTCAAGCTGAAAGGGCACGTCGTCGGCGCGCTCGATGTGCAGTCGAACCAGCCCAACGCCTTTGATGACGACGATATTCAGGTGTTGACGACGCTGGCGGCGCAGATTTCCGTCGCCATCGACAACGCGCAGTTGTTCGAGCAGGCGCGCCAGCGCGCCAACGAAATGAGCTTCCTGTTCGACGTAACGACCGCCGCCGCGTCCGCCGAGACGCTGCAAGGCGCGATCCAGAACGTCGCTAACGAACTGCTGCACTCGCTGGAGGCGCTGTCCGCCAGCGTGTACCTGCCCAAGCTGTATGTTGACGCCGAAGACAACGAAGTCACCATGCTCGAACCGGTCGCGCTGGCGGGGTCGAATCAGCCGCTTTCGGAGCTTTCGGAAGTGCGGCTGGAAAGCCCGAACAACCTGATCGCCGACGCGGCGCGGATGCGGCGCTCGATCATCATCGACAACGTGCATACCAAGCCCGATTACCTGCCGGTGGTCACCAGCGCGCGCTCGGCGATCATCGTCCCGCTGGTGGCGGGCGCGCAGTTGGTCTGCTTGGTGGCGCTGGAAAACAACGAGTTTGCCGCCTATGGTCAGGACACGCTGACGCTGCTGCTGACGCTCTCCGGCACGCTGTCCGCCATCATCCAGAACCAGCAGTTGCTCGAACAGGTGCAGCAGACCAACGAACAGCTCCGCGAGCTTGACCGCCTCAAGAGCGACTTCCTCGCCAACATGAGCCACGAGCTGCGCACGCCGCTCAACTCGATCATCGGCTTCAGCCGCGTGATCCTGAAGGGCATCGACGGTCCGCTGACCGAAATGCAGGAACAAGACCTCTCGACCATCTACAACAGCGGTCAGCACCTGCTCAACCTGATCAACGACATCCTCGACCAGGCGAAGATCGCCGCCGGCAAGATGGACTTGCAGTTCGACCATTTCGAAATGAAGAACGCCATCGACGGCGCGCGCTCGATTGGCATCGGGCTGGTCAAGGACAAGGCGATTGACATTTATACCGATATCGCCCCCGGCATCCCGAAAGTGTGGGGCGACGAGTTCCGCACACGCCAGGTGTTGATCAATCTGGTTTCGAACGCCGCCAAGTTCACGCGCGAAGGCTCGATCACCATCAGCGCCTACCCGGTGCGCGACGAAGAAACCGAGAAGATGATGATCCGCGTGGACGTGACCGACACCGGCATCGGCATCGACGACAAGGACATGATGCTGCTGTTCGAAGCCTTCCGGCAGGTCGATTCGTCGCTGACGCGGACGCAGGGCGGCACCGGTTTGGGGCTGCCGATTTCGAAATCGCTGGTCGAAATGCAGGGCGGCAGGATGCTGGTCTCGTCGCGGGTCAACGTCGGCTCGACGTTCACCATCCTCATGCCGGTCGAGCCGCCCGCCGACGCCGAAGAAGCGCCCAAGAAGAAGACAACCGACAACCTGACGCTGACGCCGGTCAAAAAGCGCGGCGTGACCGGTCCGCTGGTGATGCCGACCAACGGGCATCCCGCGCCGATGCTCACTGAGCCGCCGATGGCGCACACCAAGCGCCAGATTCTGCTGATCGAGGACAACCCGGACATGGTCGACCAGTACCGCCGGGCGCTCCAGCGTGAAGGCTTCGACATTTTCACAGCATCGATCCCGCTCGAAGCCGAGGCGATGGCGAGCGGCTTACACCCGACGATGCTCATCATGGACGTGAATTTTGCCGGCGGGCAGGGCTGGGACATCCTCGGACGGATGAAGGGGCGCGACGACACGGCGGATATCCCGGTGATCATCATCACGCTGAGCGGCGAGCGCCAGCGCGCGCTCGACCTGGGCGCGTTCCGCTTCATCGAGCGCCCGTTCGCGCCCGACGATCTGGTGACGGCGGTGCAGGAAGCCGAGCGCGAAAGCCGCATCGAGCGCATCCTGATCATCGACGACCAGCCGGAGAGTGTGCGTCTGCTGACGCAGGTGCTGGATGAACAGGGGATGTACCGCGTTTTCAGCGCCGGAACGGGCGCGGAAGGGATCGCGCTGGTGGCGCGCCGCCGCCCGAATCTGGTGATTCTCGACCTGCGGATGCCGGAAATGGACGGCTTCAAGGTGCTTCAGGAGTTGCGCGGTAACCCGGAGACGGCTACCATTCCGGTATTGATCGTGACGGGCGATTCCATCAACGAAGGCGAGCGCGAACAGCTTGCGAACGTCTCGGTGCTGCATAAGGGCGAGATCAGCGCCGAGGAGTATCGCCAGTTGCTGGATGGCGTCCGTGCCAACCTGGGCGGAGTATGAGTTTTGTCGGTCGTAATAAGCGATAAACATATCGAACTGGAATGCATCAACTGCCGGACGCGCGTCCCGCTCGACAAAAACGTGGACGGCTGCCCGGCTTGCGGTGAGAATATCCTCGAAGCGCGCTACGAGCTAGGTAAAATCAACGTCAAGGAATGGCTGCGGGCGCTCAAGCAGCGCCCCGAAGGGCTGTGGCGCTACGCCGAAGTCCTGCCGATCTACGACCTCAATAACATCGTCAGCCTGGGCGAAGGCGGCACACCGCTGATCAAGTCGCGCGCGCTGGCGTCGATGCTCGGACTCAAGCACCTGTACATCAAGGACGAGCGGCAGGGACCGACCGCCAGCTTCAAAGACCGGCAGGCGACGGTGGCGATTTCGGCGCTCAAGGAGATGGGCGTTGACGCGGTGGTGGTCGCCAGCACGGGCAACGTCGCCATCGCCTACGCGGCTTACGGTGCGCGGGCGGGCATCAAGCTGTGGGCGTTCTTCCCCAGCCTGACGCCCGGCGAGAAGATGCGCGAGGCGGCGCTCTACGGTGCGGAAGTCATCAAGATCACCGGCACGTATGACCAGACGAAGGAACTGGCGGCGCACTTCGCCAAGCGGCAGGGTGTGTTCCTCGACCGGGGCATCAAGAGCGTGGCGGCAATCGAAGCCATGAAGACGATGGCGTACGAAATCGCCGAGCAGTTGGGCTTTATGCTCAACGACGGCGCGCGCTGGCGCTCCCCGGACTGGTTCATACAGGCGGTCAGCGGCGGCATGGGTCCCATCGGCGTCGGCAAGGGCTACCGTGAGATGTACGACTTCGGGCTGATCGACCGGATGCCGGCGCTCGGTCTGGTACAGTCGACAGGCTGCGCGCCGATGGTCGAAGCCTTCAGGCGCGGGCAGCGCATCGCCACGCCCAACGACAACCCGGAAACGCTGATCACGACGCTGGCGACCGGCAACCCCGGTCGCGCATACGAGCTGCTGTACGATTACGTTCACGAATACGGCGGTCATTTCTGCTCCGCCGACGACGAAGAAGCCTTCAACGCCATTCGCATCCTTGCCCGCAATGACGGCATCTCGGTCGAGCCAGCGGTGGGCGTGGCGTTCGCCGGGCTGTTCAAGATGGTGCGCGAAGGAGTGATCAAGCCGGACGACGTGGTGGTGATCAACTGCTCCGGGCATACGCTGCCCGTCGAGACGACCATTCTCGGCGAACTGCGCCAGCGCTCGGTCGATCTTTCGCAGCGCACGCACGCGCCGGTGCTGCCGCAGGAAGGTCTGGTCGCCGCGCTGGAGCAGATGGAAGCGCAGGTGAAGCGCATCGTCGTCATCGAGGACAACGTCGACGCGGCGCGGCTGATCAAGCGCGTGCTGGCGGCGCGCGCGTTCGAGGTGCATATCGCCCATAACGGCGCGGAAGGCTTGCAGACCGTGCGCCGCGAAAACCCCGATCTGGTCATCACCGACCTGATGATGCCGGACGTGGACGGCTTTACCGTCATCGACACGCTGAAAGCCGACCCCGACCTGCAGCACATCCCAATTGTGGTTATCACGGCGAAGGAGCTGACCGCCCGCGAGCGCGCCCGCCTCAACAACCAGGTTGACCTGCTGCTGAAAAAAGGCCCAACCATCGACGACGACATCGTCGAAAATCTGGTGCATAAGCTGGACTGAGTAAGTTTGTCCGTAGGGGCGTTCAATTGAACGCCCCTACAATATCTGTGTCCGCCTGCCACC
>JADLHH010000397.1 GCA_020848855.1 Anaerolineae bacterium
GCCTTCGTGAAACAGATCGACCGCCGCAATCTGGGATATGCTTTCGACGTCACCCATACCTACCAGATGGAGCAGGACCCGATGGTCTATCTCCGCGATCTGCCATCTATCGAGCATGTACACGCCAGCGATTTCGACCTGGAGACGAGCCAGCGCCATACGCCGCCGGGACAGGGATCGGTTGACTGGGCGGCGATTATCGGCGCGCTGTGGGACAGAGGATTTGCCGGGAATTTCATCCTGGAACTGCTCCCCGAAACCCTGAAGCCCGACCCGGTAAAAGCGCTTCAGGATTGCACGGCGCTGCTCAATCCGTTATTCGAACGCTGGCATAATCAGCCGGAAGCCTGATTTCGCGCGTGGATGCAACACAAGGTCGAATGATGAAAGCTGCAAAATATCACGGGCAACGCAGCATCACCGTCGAGAACTTGCCGGAGCCAGCCTGTGGCGAGGGTGAGGTTCTGTTCGCGATGAAAGCGTGCGGTATCTGTGGAACCGATGTCAAAACCTACGTTCGCGGGCATCCGCTCATCCCGCCGGGCAGCGTCCTGGGGCACGAGGTGACCGGCGTCGTGATCGAATCGCTGCATCCTGATTTTGCGATTGGCGACCGCGTCGTCGCCGCGCCCTACGCGCCCTGCCTGTCGTGTGAAATGTGCCGTCGTGGGCACTTCAGCCTGTGCGAGAATCTCTTCGAGTCTTCGATGGAACCCGGCGGATTTGCGGAAACCATCCGCGTGCCTAAGCGCATCGCCGATCAGGCGCTGTTGAAACTGCCCGATCACCTGGACTTCATAACCGCCTCGCTGACCGAGCCGCTGGCTTGCTGTTTTCACGGGCTGGAAGCGCTCGATTTGCAGGCTGGGCAGTCGCTGCTCATCATCGGCGACGGTCCAATGGGGCTGCTGCAGGCGGTGCTTGGTAAAGCGCTGGGAGCGTCGCCGGTCATCCTCAGCGGCATCACCCCGCACCGCCTGAGCTTTGCCCGCCAGGTTGCCGATGTCGTGATTGACGCTTCGACGCAATCCCTTGCCGACGAACTGAAGACCCATGTGCCCGCCGGTGTGGAAAAGGTCATCGTCTCGGTTGGCAATGCCGATGTCGTGGGCGAAGCGCTGCAGCTTGTGGCAAAAGGCGGCGCGGTGAATATCTTCGCCGGTATGCCAAAGGATGCCACGCTCTGGCTGCCGATCAACCGGATTCACTATGATGAAGTTCAGATTGTCGGCACTTTTGGTTTTGGTCCACAGCATTTTCGGCAGGCGCTGGACGTTCTGGCACAAAGCCGTGCCCCCCTGAAAGAGCTGTTCACGCACACCGTCAGTCTGGACGAGATTGATGCGGCGCTTCAGGTGGCGAGCCGTTACGAAGGGATCAAGGCGGTGGTCGTGGCGCAGTGACCAGCACCCCGCAGCGAAATGCGTCGTTTTACGTCGTTCGTCACCCTGCGTGACAGCTTTGCCTCAGCCAAGCCGGGTCTTGCTTAGGGCGCGTGCTCCATCAGATTCCCGGCAGCGTCAAAGACCAGTTCGCGCGCCGAGCCGACGATCTCTAACTGATCCGATGCCGCGACTTCCGGCAGCAGTTCGGACGAGACCCACAGCACCTCCAGGTCGAGCGTGCTGCGAATCATCGCCACGCGGGCGTGTGCCGGATCGGCTACCCCGCCAAGCCCGGCTTCGATTACCTCACGGTCTGAAGCGAGCGTGATGGGAATCTTCGCGCCCGCCAGATTGCGCGAGGTCAGGCAGTTGACATACGTCGCCTGCAGGTCGATCTTGTCGTACAGGCGGCGCGTGATCAGATCGACGTGCCCGACGCCGATAGCGTTGCCGTGACTGTTCTCAGTCAGGTCGAGCGCACAGATGACGGCGAAGTTGGGCTGAGGCGTACCGCCCGTCCGACGCCACATGCCGACGACGTTCAGGTCGACGCCGGTTCCGCTGATGTCCTTGCCCATCTGCTCGATGATCAACAGGTCGAGCGGGTCGAAAGGCACTTTGGGCAGCAACCGACGCGCCTGATCCAGCAGTTGCGGCTCATCAGTCTCGATATCGGCAGCGCGCAGAACACGGATGATCGCCGGTTGGTGGTATCCGTTCTCGACGATGCCAACGCCTGCAATAATCGGCAGCCGGTCGATCACCACCCGCGCCACCGACGGAATCGCTTCGGCGATACCGCGCTGGTGCATGACTGTCGCGCCCGCCCATTTCCCCAGACCAACCGAGAGCATCTTGAATAATCCGCTTTCCCAGCGTGCCTTGAATGCGGTGTGTTCCTTGATGCGATTGACGATAATGATTCCGTCGGCGCTGGCGGCGTGCTGATCGACATAAACCGGGATGCCATCCGCGCTCGTGCCGATCTGCACGGTTTCCATGCTGCTCAGGATCGGGATGCCAAGCGCCCCCAAGCCGTAGCCTTCCAGGACTTCGCGCTGTCCTTCGGCAGTACCCCCGCCGTGACTGCCCATCGCCGGAAACAGAAACAGTTCCGCGCCCAATGCCTGTATTTCGCTCACCAGCGTCTGCACAACCTCGAACATGCTGCTGATTCCGCGACTGCTCAACCCGATCGCGATGCGCATCCCTGGGCGGACACAGTCGGCGAGCGGCAGATTCGCCAATCCTTTCCTGACTTCGGCAGGAACATCCGGGATGGACTGCTGCGAAAGCTTTTGATGAACAGGTGTCAGCCACAGATTCATGCAATCGATTCCTGTCGGAGCCTACTCGGAGCCGAGGATGGCGATCTGGCTTCTCCGCGCCGGGCGTGAAGGGACGATCCTATATAGTCAGAATGTCTGCTGTCGCGTATCTCCCGGACAGTATGCCACCTTTTAGTCCAAACCGCTCTTGAGTTCAGTGTTCAGCGTTTCGAACGCCCGGCGGATTGGGTGCATACTGGAGGTCAGAAAGCAGTGAACGCCGTGCGTGCGCCAGAAGCCCATATCGGCAGCGGAAAACGCGCTGGTGGAAAGGTAGGCGCGCCCCGCGATCGTGTCAATCGCCCGCCGGATCGCGTCACGGACGGGCTGCGCGTCCTGCTGACCGAAGTAGCCCAGCGACTGCGAGAGATCGCCGGGACCGAAGAAAAGCATATCGATCCCCGGAACGGCGGCAATGGCATCGATATTATCCAGCGCCTCCCGCGTTTCGATCTGCAAAATGAGAAGCGTTTCGCGGTTAGCAAGCTCCGCATACTGGTGGATGGGTACAGCACCATAATTCGCCGCGCGGGTCGCGTTCGAGAAGCCGCGCTGCCCGATGGGCGCAAACTTTGCCTCATCCACCAGCCGTCGAGCATCGTCCGCTGTGTTACACATCGTCACCTGAATCCCGCCCGCGCCCATCTCCAAAGCGGGCAGAATGTAGCCGCGCTCGTGGCTGGGAATACGGACTATGGGCGTAATACCCGCCGCATCGGCGGCGAGGATCAGCGTAGGCAGGTTGTGAAAGGCAGCGCCATGCTCGCAGTCGAGCATAACGTAATCAAAGCCAGCCAAGCCGATGATTTCGACCAGCCAGGGCGAGTCGATTTGCAGATTGACGCCAATCGCGGTTTCACCGCTATTCAGTTTCTGACGCACTCGGTTAGTTCGCATAAGAAGAATCCGTTTCGTCCAGCAGCCATTGGATGGGGATGTGCATCAGCTTAAGCGACCGCGCGCCGAAGGGATCGGCAGCGTCGGACACATAATACGTGACCAGCGCGGTTTCGCCGACGAACAAACAGCTCGGATACGCGTAGGTAAAACCGGGATCAGCTTCGATGATCTTGCGCCGGTTCGGAAGCCAGCTCGCGCCGCCGTCCGTACTGATGGCGCACGCCAGCGGGCATCGAACCCCACCCATCGGCTCGCGCCAGTCATAATGCCAGTTCCAGATCAGCAGCAGCGCGTCGCTGCCCGGCAGCCGCCGGATGATCGACGGCGCGACCGGCGCGACCACCTCCATCGAGCGCAAACCCGACCACGACTCGCCGCCGTCGTGCGACTCGGCGCGAAAGATCGTGCCCATCGCCGTGCGCATGATCAACAGCAGGCTGCCGTCGGCGCGCTCGACCGCATCCGCCTCCCACGCCCCGGACTCGCCCGACGAAGCAACACGCGGAAGCTCCAGTGGGCTGCTCAACTGCCAGTGAGCGCCGCCGTCGTCCGACCACGCGACGCGGGTGTACAGGTAATGACTGTGCCAGTCGTCAGTCCCGTGTATGGGCGCGATCAGCCGTCCATTCCGCAGCACGGTCAGCCGGTCGTTACAGCCGGTTTGGTAGCCCTGGTGCGTGATCAACACCGGCGCTGACCAGGTTTTGCCCTCGTCATCCGAGCGGCGAAACACCCGGTATGCCTCGGTGGTCGATTCACGTTGGTTGTAAACCAAACCCAGCCCACCGTCCGGCAGGCGCGCCAGCGATGGGTTCATCACGTTCAGTCCCGCTGTGTTCTCGACCAGCATGTGTTCGTCATGCCAGCTTTGACCGCCGTCACTGGAAACTATGCCAACGATGGACGAGCCTGCGTTGTCGCTCTCCAAATCATGCCCCGGCAAGCCAGAGGCATGGTCGGTAGGGCTGGTCGGATGCGGCTTGCGGTTCAGGCTTTCGAAGCGCGACCACGCCAGCAGAATATCACCGTTAGTAAGCTGGACGGCGGTCGCCTCGTCGTTTCGCGGATAGGCGGCGCTGGCAGCGACGATGATCTGCCCGCGCGGGCAAGCCGGCGCGTTCAACCGACCAGACTGCGCCAAAACGCTAGACCTCCTTCATGCGCGGGTCGAGCGCATCGCGGATGCCGTCGCCGACGAAGTTGATGCACAGCACCGACACCGCGATCATAAAACCGGGCGGTATCCAGAACCAGGGCATGTTCGCGAGTACGGACAGCGACTGCGCCTCGTTCAGCATCGCGCCCCATGTCGGCGTAGGGGGGCGGACGCCCAGCCCCAGAAAGCCCAGCGCCGCCTCGGACAGAATCGCCGAAGCAACGCCGAAGCTGGCTGCGACAATTACCGGCGCGAGCAGGTTCGGCAGCAGATGCCGGAACATGACGCGCACGGGAGGCGCGCCAATCGTGTAGGCGGCAAGCACGTACTCGTTCTGCTTGACCGTCAGCACCTGACCGCGCACCAGCCGCGCAATCCCCGCCCAGCGGCTCAGCGCGATGGCGAGAATGATATTCACCAGACTGGGCTGCGTGATCGTCACCAGCATCAGCACGAGCAGCAGCGTTGGGAGCGACATCATCGTGTCGGCGATCCGCATGATCAGCGCATCGATCCAGCCTCCATAATAGCCGGAGACGAGACCCAGAATCGTCCCGAACGTGATATAGATGGCGACCGAGCCAATGCCGACGACCAGCGAGATGCGCGACCCGTAAACGAGCCGCGCGAACACGTCCCGTCCCGCCGTATCCGTACCCAGCAGGTACTCGGCGCTTGGCGCTTTCCCCAGCGCGCGCAGGTTGGTGCTGAACGGGCTGTTGGTCGCAATCAGCGGCGCGAAAATCGCCACCAGAACAATCAGGATCAGGACGATCAAGCCAATGACCGCCAGCCGATTGCGCAGAAAGCGGCGCAGGATGCGCCTGCGCTGGGTATTTTCCGCCCTTAGATGCGTCACCGATAACGCCGGCACATCCGACGCATGAGGTTCTGTCCGGGGCTTACGTTGGGAAAAAGTCTCAGACATCGTGAGTTCCGTTGGCACACGCGCGCGATGCCATCTTTACTGGTATCGCACCCGCGGATCGACCACCGCATACAGCAGGTCCACAAATAAGTTGACAATCATTACCACCACACCGATAACCAGCACAATCCCCATCACAACCGGGTAATCGCGCGCGTTGATGGCGCTGACGGTCAGGCTCCCCATGCCCGACCACGAGAAGATGATCTCCGTGATAATCGCACCGGTGATCAGCAGCGGCAGGGCAAGCCCGATAACCGTCAGCACCGGGATCAGCGCGTTGGGCATGATGTGCCGCAGCACAACGCGGTTCTCGCGCAACCCCTTCGCCCGCGCCGTCGTCACGTAATCGTCGTGAAGCACTTCCAGCACCGCCGAGCGCGTTTGCCGGGCAAACATGCCGATGAACTGAAGCGACAACACCACCACCGGCAGGATGAGATGCCGAATGCGATCCTCGACGGTATCGACCCCCGGCGTCAACATGCCGGCGGAAGGCAGCACCCGAAGCTTGACCGCGAAGACGTAGATCAGAATCAGCGCCAGGTAGAAGTTTGGGAACGACCACGCGCCATAACTGAACACCGAGATCACATAGTCGAGCATCGAATACTGACGGAGACCAGACACCAGCCCCACCGATACCCCGACGAAAATGGCGAGCAGCAGCGCCAGTCCGCCGATCTGTATCGTCGGTCCCAGGCGTTCGCCGATGACGATAGCAACCGGACGGCTGGTGACGAACGAATAGCCGAGATTTCCCTGTATTACCTCGCCCAGCCAGTCGATATACTGTACCGGCAGCGGCTGATCCAGACCCAGCGCCCGCCGCCGCGCTTCGAGCATCTCGCGTCCACCCTGATCAAGCAGCGTGGGGTCGATCATCGCATCCACGATGTCGCCGGGCGCGAGGCTGATAAAAAGGAACCCGATCATCGTCAGCAGAAGCAGCGTTGGAATCGACTGCACCGCACGGCGAACCAGATAGTTCCGCATTCAGACGTTCCCCAACTTGACGCAACCAGAACCAGGTGCATTGGGGATGGGGCGCTGGACTGCCCCATCCCAGAACCAGATTTCAGCTACTCCGACCACGACCACTCTTGAATATTCCAGGTAATCGCCGCGCGGTTGGCGGTCGGCGTCACCCCCTGCAAGCCAGGCTTCACCGCATTGATGGTCAGCGGCAGCACGATATTGACGGTTGGCATCTCCTCGTAGAAGATGGTCTGGATTTGCTGGTAGATTTCCTGACGCGCTTCAGGGTCGGTCGTCGTGCGCCCCTCGCGGTACAGCTCGGCGAAGTGATCGTCGCAGTAAATCCAGCCGGATTGCGCGAAGCCGCCGGTGGCGCATTCCCACACCGTGAAGCTGCCGGGGTCGGGCAGCATGTTCGCGCCCTGGTTGAAGAACAGATCCCATTCCTTCGTCTCGATCAGCTTCTGGCGGAACGCCGTGCTTTCCTGCGCATCGATCTGAGTTTGGATCCCCACTTCGGCAAGCTGCTGCTGCAGGATCGGAACCATGACATCGGACAGGCGGTAATCGAGCGGGAAGAGGATGCTCAGCACCTGGCTGGAATCCCATTCCGCCTCGGCAAGCAACTGACGCGCGAGATCAGGGTCGTAGCTATACGGCGTCTGTCCTTCGGGGATTGCCCAGTCGTTGAGGAAGCAGCATTCCTGAACCTTGCCCTGCCCCAGGAAAATCGCTTCGTTAATCCCTTCGCGGTCGATGGCATGAGCAATCGCCTGCCGGACGCGCGTGTCCGGTACGCGCAGCGTATTGACGGAAAGCTGGTACGCCGCCGACGAACCAACCGTCAGAATCTCGGCGTCACTGCTTTCTTCCAGCAGTTGCGCATCCGCCGGCGAGATACCGAGCATCATATCCAGCTCGCCGGTCTGAATCTGCGCGATGCCGACATCTTCGGTCAGCCAGTTCTGGAAGAATATCCGGTCGATCTTGGGCGCGCCCAGATGATATTCCGGGAAGGCATCCAGTTCGACGTACTGTCCCTCGACATGCTCCCCAAACTGATACGGACCGCAGCCAACCGGCGCCTCGAAGTAGATCGGCTGCTGTTTCCATTCGTCGTACGGCACGTCGCCCAGGATGTGCTTGGGCAGGAGACGCCCGTTGGGTGACTGGCTGCTGGTGATCAGCCACAGCGGATCGGGCCCATTGAGCGTGAAGTTGATCGTGTGTTCGTCGACAACCTCGATCCCTGCGTAGTTGGTCGTGTCGGCGTAACCGACGGCAGTCGTCGCCGATTCAATCACGGCGCTGCCGCCGACCACCGACGTGATCACCGGAGGACGCGCGCGCGAGCCGGCGCGCGCTTCAGGAACCGCATACGCGACCCACGAAAACTCCACGTCGTCAGCGGTGACCGGCTCGCCATCATGCCACTTCGCATCGGGATTGAGATGGAAGGTATAGGTCGTACCGTCGTCGCTCAGTTCCCAGCTTTCAGCCAGGTCCGACGTGAGGTTGAAGTTCTCGTCCAGCCGGGTTAGCTGGCAGTGAAGCGCGTTGAACAACGCTTCGCCCGTACCCGTAATCGCACCATGAGCAATATAGCTGGTTTCGGGTCGGTCGTTGACGAACATGCGCAGCGAACTGCCTTCCTGCGCGTAGATTCCCGTCCCCAGCGACAAGACCGTGATAAGAGCGAGGACAGCAAACAGTGTTTTCCGCCTGTAAATTGCCATTTTTTTCTCCTGAATATCGAATACCTAAACCGTGACGATTTCCGACCGATCAGGCTGATTTCATGGGCATCTCCTCAATTCCATTCACGCGGAACCTGCAGCATCTCGTTCAGGATTGCGCTGGGGCAAGCAGATTGGCAGATTCGACGAGCGTGTAGATCGCCGCTTTCGCCGTTTCCGCTAGATCGACGTTCGCTGAAGTCGCGCTTCGGCTGTCGCCCACCAGCGAGACCGCGTACTTCAGACACGCGAGCCAGAAACCATGTGTATGTAAGTGCCAGAGCGCTTCCGCCCGCTGCTGGAGCGCTTCCGCGCCAGCGGTATCGCCCGCCCGCACACACTTCAGCAGGTCGGCAAAGAGCTTCGGCGCGAGATTTCCCATGCCCGGCACGATCCCGTCCGCGCCTGCCAGCAGAGAGCGCAGCGACTGTCTTTCAGCCCCCTGCAGCACCTGAAAGTCGCGGCGCTTCTCGCGCAGTGCCAGCAGCGCCGCGAAAACTTCCCAGTTACCCGCGCTGTCCTTGATGCCGACAATCGTTTCGCAGTCCAGCACGTCGGCGACCGTCTGTGGCGCGATGGCGTTGTGCGTCATGGAAGGAATGTTGTATAGCACGATGGGCAGCGGCGAGCGCCGCGCGATAGTCTCAAAATGGACGCGCTGGGTCTGCGCGTCCGCCTCGAAATAATAGGGCGCGGTTACGACCACCGCGCTGACGCCGCACGCTGCTGCGTTCTCAATGGCGTCGAGCGTCCGGCGCGTGCCCGACTCCAGCACGCCGCCCAGCACCGGCACGCGCCCCGCCGCCGCGCGAACGGCGAGGCGCATGACCTCGGCGCTCTGCTCTGCGGTCAGCCAGGGTCCTTCGCCGCTGCTGCCGAGAACGAATATCCCATCGACACCGCCTGCGACCAGGCGTTCGACGAGATGTTCGGTTGCTGCCGTGTCGACATCCCCGCTCGACGTGAGCGGCGTGATCATCGGGGGAATCACCCCCTGAAAACGTAACGACATCATGATTCCGCATCTCCAACATCGTGCTTCACCTGTATCCGCGCCAGCCGACCTTCCAGTCCGGCGTAGTGCTCGTCCAGAGCGGCACGCGCCCGCGCGGGATCATTCGTGACAATGGCGTCCACAATCGCCTTGTGCGCCTGATACGTCCATACCGGATCGGCATCCCAGATCGGGCTGAGGCGCGAAGCGCGGTTGAAGGTCTGCCAGAAGATGTCGAGCAGGCGGGTCAGAATCGTGTTGTCGAGATGCTCGAACAGCAGCCCGTGGAATTCCCGGTCTTCCGGCGCGAACGTCTCGCCTTTTTCAGCGTGTATTCGCATAGCTTCGACGACTTCTGCCAGATGCTGCTTTTGTTCTTCGGGCATCGTTGTCATGGCGATTTCAATCATCCCTGTTTCAAGAACGCGCCGAACTTGAAGCAGGTCGGATAGTTCGCGCAGATCGGTCATCAGCCGAAACGGCAGATTGTCGAGGATCGGTTCAAGCGAGAAATCGCGGACATAAAGCCCACTCCCACGGCGCGTCTCGACCACGCCCAGCGACTCGAGTGATCGAACCGCTTCGCGTACCGAGTTGCGACTCACGCCAAGCTGCCGCGCCAGTTCATTTTCAGGCGGCAGCATGTCGCCAGGCTGCATGTTGTTGTCAGCAATGTAGTTGCGAATCGCATCCTGTACGGAATGGTATATGAGCGGCGGTCGATAGACTGGTTTGATCGGCTTCAAGCGAACTCTCCCTTGGGTTGGAAGGAGTGTTTGACGAAACGTCATGTCTCCGATATGCTTAGCATATCAACTTGTAGGATATGTGTCAAAAAGATACCCTTCAAGTGGACAAGAAGATAGCTTCAGTTACAATAATCGGGTGCGTTATGTCCAATCAACCGCTACGCTTTGCCATCCTGTCGCCGTCACGCTGGGGGCGTCTGCTGCTGGATGCCGCCGCAGCATCCGACAAACTCAGCTTCGCCGGTGTCTACAGCCGAAATTCCGAAAACGCCACTGAAATTACCGATAAGTACGGCGGGCGCGTCTACCCTGCTTATGACGCGATACTGGCGGATGCGCAGGTCGAAGCGGTGCTGCTACCGACGCCGAATTTTCTTCACTACGATCAGGCGATGGCTGCCTTTGAAGCTGGCAAACACGTCTTCATCGAAAAGCCGATAGCCAACCACGTCGCCGAAGCCGAGCAGTTACAGCAGACGAGCAGAGAAAAAGGACTCGTCCTCGCCGTCGGAATGCAGGGGCGACGCACCGGCGCGGCGCGCACCGTGAAACGGATGCTCGATGCCGGACAACTGGGCAGGATCGCGCTGGTCGTGGCGACGCACGGCGCGCCGCTGCTGCAGGGCAGGGATGCGTCGAGCTGGTACACCAGCCGCGAGAAAGCCCCCGGCGGTCCCCTGGATCAGCTTGGCGTCCACTACTTCGATCTGCTGCGTTATTTCTTCGGTCCCGTCGTCAGCGTAACCGGGCGCTACACCGATCACGTCACGCCGCACGATGTGCCGGATGCCGCCGCCGCCGTCTTCGAGATGGCGGACGGGACGATGGTGGTCTACACCACCCATCAGGTCTCCGCCTACGTCAGCAACCTCTCGATCTACGGCAGCCTCGGCGCGATCCATTTCCGCCGCTTTGGTCAGGAACTGTTGTGGGAAGATGTCATCCCGTCGGCGACATCCAAGAAGGAGGGTCCTCAGATTCGACCGCTGGAATTTGAAGGACCGCATCCCTTCACCACGGCGCTTCAGGAGGAGCTTGAGGATTTCGCGGATTGCATACGCACCGGCGGAACGCCGCTAGTGGGCGCGGTCGAAGGCATCGCGGCGCTGCGTGTGGCGCGCGCCGTCATGGAAGCCCACGAGTCCGGGCATACAATCCGGCTGGATACTTAAACGGATCAATTTGAAGACTGCTTGTTCGTGAGGGAAATACAACCGCCATGCCAACCATTCCCGCACCACAACTGATCGAGATCGGCTGCGCGATCTTCTCCGCCGCCGGCGCGCCCGACGACATCGCGCGCGTCGTCGCATCGTCGCTCGTCAATGCCAACCTGTCCGGTCACGACTCGCATGGCATTCTGAAAGTGCCGGTTTACATCGACAAAATCCGCGCCGCGACGCTGAAGCCCGATGCCCGCCCGACTGTCACGCGCCGGATGGGCGCGGTCGCTCATGTGGACTGCGGCTGGGGCTTCGGGCAGCCCGCCGCGCGCTTCGGGGCGCAGACCGCCGGTGAGATTGCCCGCGAACAGGGGATCGGCTGCGTCGCCCTGCAGCGCGTCAATCACATTGGACGCCTGTCCGAGTACGCGCAAATGCTGGCGGAGCAGGAATTGATCGGCTGCGTGATGACCAGCGGCTCGATGTTCGGCGGCTCAGTCGCGCCGTTTGGCGGACGCGAGCGGGTGTTCGGCACCAATCCGCTGGCGTGGGGCATCCCGCTTGGCGACGGCAAAGCGCCGCTCGTCGTCGACTTCGCCACGTCCAAAATCGCCAATGGCAAGATCGACGTGGCTCTGAGCGAGGGTAGAACGCTGCCACCGGGAGTCCTGCTCAGTCGAAGCGGCGAGCCGACGACCGACCCGCACGAGTTTCTGGCGGGCGGGGCGCTGCTACCTTTTGGCGACTTCAAAGGCAGCGGGTTGATGCTGGTGATCGAACTCGTCCCCACGCTGCTGACCGGTTTCGCGCCTGCCAGCTCCAGCGCCTTTATGCCCGGCAACCCAACATTGATCATGGCGCTGTCGGTCGACGCTTTTACCGAGCGCGAGCGCTTCTACCAGCTCGCCGACGAACTGCTCGCACACATCAAAAATGTCACACCGCAGAACGGCGTAGACGAAATTCTGCTGCCGGGCGAACTGGAAACGCGCTCCTTCGCCGCCCGTTCGACTACGGGCATTCCCGTACCGGAATCGGTCTGGGAGAAGCTGCGCGAACTGGCGCGGGAATTTGGGATCGGGGTTGCATGATGCAGACGCGAACACTCGGCAGAACGGGCATAGCCATCACGGCGCTGGGGTACGGCGCTGGTCAGCTTCGGGGGTCGCGCATCTGGGATGGACGCGCCATCAGCGAAGCCCAGGCAGACAC
>JADLHH010000398.1 GCA_020848855.1 Anaerolineae bacterium
ATTTTCGAGCAGTTTTACCGCGCCGACCCAGCGCGCGGCTCCGGCGGTGGCACGGGCGTTGGACTGAGCATCGCCAGGAAGATCATCGAGGGACACCGAGGCAAAATCGAGGTCGAGAGCGAACCCGGTCACGGGAGCGTGTTCCGCATCCTTCTGCCGAAGGTGCGCGGGTAGGCAGAACCACCGAGACCACAGAGGCGAGCAAACAAACCTCACCGCCGTATTCCCCGCAGACTGTGTTAAGCGAAAACGTTGTGATTTTCGTGCGCAGTGTGGTTCAATAGGCGTTTTCGCCGCACCGGGAGCACGTTGTCTTGACACCCACCGAACCGCCGCGCGTGTCATATATGGAACTGGCGCGCCTGTTCACCAGGCTGAGCCTGATCGCCTTCGGGGGTCCGGTCGCGCATGTGGCGATGGCAGAGGACGAACTGGTGACGCGGCGCAAATGGCTGACGCGCGAGCATTACCTTGACCTGATCGCCGCGACCAACCTGATCCCCGGTCCGAACTCGACCGAGGTGATGATCCACGTCGGCTATACGCTGCGCGGCATCCCCGGCGCAATCCTGACCGGCTCGTGCTTCATCCTGCCGACATTTTTCCTGACGCTGGCGCTGGCGGTGCTGTACGTGCAGACCGGCGCGATCCCGGCGGTCGAGGCGCTGCTGTGGGGCATCAAGCCGGTGATCGTCGCCATCATCGCCAACGCCGGCTACCGGCTGGCGCCGACGGCGCTGAAGTCGCGGCTGCTGTGGCTGACGTGCGCGGCGACCGTCGGCGCGATCCTGCTGCACGTGCCGGAAGTGATCGCCATCATCGGCGCAGGGGTGATCTACGCCGTGATCGAGACGCGGGTGGGCGGGTCGTCCTGGCTGACACTGGCGGCAGCGCCGGTCGGGCTGCTCCAGCAGAGCATTGAATTCGGGATGCGCGCCGGAGTGAGCGACGTTTTCCTGTACTTCCTGCGCATCGGCTCGGTGCTGTTCGGCACGGGCTACGTGCTGATCGTCTACATCCAGCAGGATTTGGTGAACACGTTCGGATGGCTGAGCGGGCGCGAGCTGCTCGACGCCATCGCCATCGGGCAGATCACGCCGGGTCCGGTTTCGACGACGGCAACGGTGGTCGGCTACATCGTTGCCGGGCTGCCGGGGGCGTTCGCGGCGACGCTCGGCATCTTCCTGCCGTGCTTCGTACTGGTGATCCTGACCGCGCCGCTGATCCCCAAGATGCGCCGCAGCCGGTTCATGAGCGCCTTCCTGAACGGCGTCAACGCCGGGGTGATCGCGGCAATCGCGCTCCCGGTGGCGGGGCTGACGAGCGAGGCGCTCCAGCCGCTGGACGGCGCGGCTGTGACAGGTTATGTCGCAATCGGGCTGGCGCTCTCGGCATTAGTAGCGCTAACACGCTTCAAAATCAACGCGACGTGGCTGATCCTGATCGGCGCGCTGGTGGGGCTGGGAGTGCAGCTTTTGTCGGTAGGGGGATAGGCAGCCGCAAGGGCGTTCAATTGAACGCCCCTACGAAATAGCGGGACGATCAGATAAGCGCGACGACTTCGATTTCGACCTGCGCGCCAACCGGCAGCGCCGAGACCTGCACGGTGCTGCGGGCGGGCGGGTTGGCGGTGAAGTAGCCGGCGTAGACTTCGTTCATCGCCGCGAAATCGCCCAGGTTGACCATGAAAACGGTGGTCTTGACGACCTTATCGAGACTCGTGCCGGCGGCTTCGAGGATCGCCTTCACGTTATCGAGCGCCTGTGCGGTCTGCTCGCGGATGGCGCCCTCGCGCAGCGTCTTGGTTCCGGGGATGAGCGGAACCTGACCGGCGGTGTAGATGAAACCGTTGGCGACAATCGCCTGCGAATAAGGACCGACTGCGCCGGGCGCGCTGTCTGTACGAATGACTTCGCGGCTCATGAGATTCTACTTTGAGGTTGCGAAAGCGCTAATTATGGCGGCGGCGGCGGGCAGAAGCAACGTGGACTGGGCGAGTGATGAACATCGTCGGGACACTTTTGCAGGGACGAGGCGCTGCCGCGCCCAGGGCACGACATGTCGTGCCCCTACAGTCCGCATCCACGATGTTTCCCACGCCCCGGATTCATAGCATTGGCGATGGGATTCGCGCTAAGATGGTGGCACGATTCGTCAACCAGCGAATGATACGGACGAGACCATGCCAACCATCAACCTGATCACTGAAGTGCCGGGACCCAAGAGCCGCGCCATCGCCGCACGGCGCGAAGCCGCGACACCACGCGGCGCAGCCAAAGCGTCGGCAATCGTCATCACCGAGGCGCAGGGCGCTGCCGTGACCGACGCCGACGGCAACACCCTGCTCGACTTCGCCGGCGGGATCGGCGTGCTGGCGGTCGGTCACTGCCCGCCGACCGTCGTCAACGCCATCAAGGGTCAGGCGGAGAAGCTGATCCACATGTGCGCCATCGTCGGGACGTATGAGCCATTTGTCGAAGCCGCCGAACTGATGAACGCGATCACGCCGGGGGATTTCGCCAAGAAGACGGTGTTCATGAACAGCGGCGCGGAAGGCATCGAGACAGCGGTCAATATCGCGCGGGCGCACACCGGGCGAGCGGCGATCATCGTGTTCGAAGGGGCGTATCACGGGCGCACCAACCTGGCGCTTTCGATGACCAGCAAATATGGCTTGTTCAAGAAGGGCTTCGGTCCGTTCGCGCCGGAGATTTACCGGCTGCCGTTCCCGAACCTGTACCGCCGCCCCGCCGGGATGAGCGAAGAACAGTATCTCGACGACTGCATCGCCCGGCTGGACAACGCCCTGATCGCGCAGGTCGACCCCGGCGCGGTCGCCGCCATCGTGATCGAGACAGTACAGGGCGAAGGCGGGTTCATTCCCGTACCGCCGCGCTTCTTGCAGCGCATCCGCGAGATTTGCAGCGAACACGGCATCGTGATGATCAGCGACGAGGTACAGTGCGGCTTTGGGCGGACGGGCAAGCTGTTCGCCGTCGAACATTACGGCATCGTGCCCGACCTGATCGTGACGGCTAAGTCAATCGCGGCGGGGATGCCGCTTTCGGCGGTGACCGGGCGCGCCGAGATCATGGACGCGCCGCACCCCGGCGGACTGGGCGGGACGTACAGCGGCAATCCGCTGGCGTGTGTGGCGGCAATCGAGACGATCAAGATGATCCGCGAGCCGGAATTTCTGGCGCGCGCCGAGGCAGTCGGCAGCCGGATGCGCCAGCACCTCGTCAGCCTCGACCGCGAGTCGACGCTGGTCGACAACGTGCGCGGGCTGGGTCCGATGCTGCTGATCGAGCTGGTCACCAACCCGCTGAGCAAGACGCCCGCTGCTCAGCAGACGGTGGACATCGTCGCCGAAGCGCTGCGCCGGGGCGTCGTGACCATCCGCGCCGGGCTGTACAGCAACTGCATCCGCTTTCTGCCGCCGCTGAACATCACCGACGAGCAGATCGACGAAGGGATGGCGGTAATCGCGGACGCGGTGCGGGTGGTCGAGGACAAGCTCCAGCCGGTAATGTAAGCTCCGAACCTCAAGTGCCCGGCGCATTTTTCGCTGCGCCGGGTGCAACTATAAAAAACCCGTAGCGCCGGGCATCGTTGATTGCCGCCGCGAATGAGTCAGGTGTAGACTGAGTCATGGGCTAGTCCTGACAAACGGTTGAGGTCCCTGTGAGCGACCGCGTGCTGCTAAGCGCAAGTCGAACAAACGCCGAAGACTGCATTCGGCTTGCCGTCAGGCACGGTCTGGGGGTCGAGCTGATGGCGTTCGCCTACCCCGACGTGCTGGACGGCGACTGGCGCGCCGAGATGGAACGCTACCGCGCGCTGCTCAAGCCGGTGACCGGGGTGCTAACGCTGCATGGCCCATTTCTGGACATGTCGCCCGCCAGCCCCGACAACCAGATCAACGAAGTGTGCCGAGGGCGGTTCCGTCACGCGCTGCGCATCGCCCACGAACTCGGCGGAAAAATCGTCATCCTGCACGCCAACTTCATCGCGGCAATCCGTACCGAGTCGTACCGCACTGGCTGGCACGCGCGCAGCGTGACCTTCTGGGCGGATATCGCCGAGTATGCGCAGCAATTGGGTGTGACCGTCGCCATCGAAAACATGTGGGAATTCGACCCGGACATCATCGGCGACGTGCTCAAGGAAATCGACCACCCATACCTGCGCGCCTGCATCGACATTGGGCACGCGCACCTGTATTCCGAGGTGACATTCACGCGGTGGCTCGACACGCTGAAGCCCTATCTCGTCCACCTGCACGTCAACAACAACGACGGCTCGATGGACTTTCACGGCGGGCTGGCGGGCGGCTTCCTCGATTATCCGCACCTGCTGGGCATGGTGCGCGCCCTGCCGAACCCGCCGTCGATTACGATGGAGATGGACAGCATCGCCGACATGGAAGCCAGCCTCGGCTTCTTCCAACTGCCCCAGCAGACGACCGAATAACGCCAGCGGCACACCGGGCGCTGCTAGAAAAACCCCTCCCGGTAGAAATAGCCCGGCTCGTATTCTGGCAGCGTGTCGCGGATGGTGTCGAGCGCCGCCCATGCTGAGTCGCGCGCGAGGTTCGCCGAGAAAATGGTCGCGCCGGACGTGCGGCGGATGGCATCCAGTTGATTCAGCTTCAGGCGAAGCCACTGCCCGGCTGCTTCGCGCAGGTCGGGTGAATCGGTGGTGTGATACAGGTCGAGGATGGGCGGCAGCGCATCGACCGAAAACGTGCTCAGGTAGTAAAAGTCCAGTTCGTAGCCTTCGGCGGCGCGGGCGATATTGCGCTCGGCGATGTACTGCTCGACGTTCATCAGGTTGAGCGTGCCCAGGTAACCGATCATCACCAGCAGCACGCCGAGCGAGAAAACGCGCAGGCGCAGGCGGAACAGCGCCAGCAGGAAGAAGCCGAACAGCACCGCCAGCCAGCACATGAATACGTGCGTCTGGACGCGCAGCAGGGTGAAGCCGAACTGCTCCTCGTACAGCAGCATCCGCTGGGACGCCGAGACGAGGATCACGCCGGTGAGGGCGACCAGCAGCACCGCCAGCCCGCGAAAAATGGTCGTATGCCGATCCAGCCGGCGCACGGTCATACCGTCGAGCGCCAGCACCAGGGCGAGCGTCAGCACCGAGATCGCCACCAGCTCGAAGAAACCGCGCCGGGCATATTCGGCATAACTGAGATTGGTCACTTCAAGCGCGGCACGCCCGCCGAAGAAATAGGCGAACTGGATAATCACGAACAGCGCGAACAGCAAATCGACGCTGCCCAGCACCATGCAGCCCTCGATCATGCCGAGCGCGGGCAGCTTGCGCTTGGGACGGTCGGCGCGATCCTTGTGCAGAAGGCGCTCGCGGCGGGCGACGCCATAAGCGACCGCGCCGCACGCCATCCAGGCGATGCCGCCGATGAAGGCGAGGTGGAAAAGCTCGCCGCTCAGCGACGGGAAGCGCAGCAGCGACACAATGCTGTCCACGTAGCCGGCGAACACGGCATCGGCGGCGCTGAACAGCAGCCCGAATACCAGCACGACCGGCACGGTGATCACCAGCCCACGCCCGACGGCGGCGACGGTGCGCCAGTTGCCTTCCAGCCGCCCGAACAGCCACGACGCCGAGTCGAGCGTTTCGAGAAGCGGCGCGACGAGCGAGCCGAAACTGGCGTCGAAGACGGCGAGAAGCTGATCGCCGACAGCAGACAGGTCGATGCGCTCGGAAAGCGGCAGATAGTGGAGCGCCAGCGCGCCAAGCGCCAGCGCTGCGAGGATGTTGAGAAACGTGATCCCGCCTTCGGCGCGGACGGCGACCATGCCCGCGAAGAAGAGCGCCGGAGCCAGCACCCACAGATTGCGCAGGCGGAGCGGCAAATGCGCCAGCCCGCCGGACGCCAGCACCACGACGATGGCAATCACGATAAACAGCGGAAAGGAGATGCCGAGGGTTTTGCCATAGAACAACACGTCGCCGATCACGCCGACCAGCGCGCCAATGACGAGCGTGTAGACTGCAAACGTTTTTCGATCCATACGTCCCTCCATTCATGCGCATGGTACGCGGAGAGACGGGTAGCGCTCAAGCACCTGAGTGCGCGGAGGGTCGAACGCCAGGAAGGAAATATAGGGCACGGCGTACCCCATTGGCATCAAGATAAGGCGATTGTTCGCTTGATGCCACATCTTCCACCCCACCCCCGACCCCTCCCCGAATTCGAGGAGGGGAGAAAACCAGCAGTCTTTTTGTTTGCACCCTTCCCTGAATTCGGGGAAGGGAAGCGAGCGATGCTCAGCGAAGCTGAGCCGCGAGGGGGGATGGGGTTCGTTTGAGCGTAGACTTGCTTAACTTGATACCTAGGGGCACGGCACGGCGTACCCCTACCATCAAGCGCTGAGCGCAGTGTTTGAATCTATTCCGGGAGCAGACCGATGAAGCCCGGCGCGCCGAGGTACATGCCGCCGTCGACGTTGATGCACAGGTCGTCGGCGTACAGCAGCGGCGTTTGCGGCACAATCGCGTCGGCGACGTACTGGATGGGCGTGTGCCCGTGAACGATCTGCTTGCCGCCGTAGGTCGTCAGGCACTCGATGGCGTTGGTCACACCTTTTTCGGGGTAGGTGAACGACATCCGTTCGGCGAAATCGTCGAGCAACTGCCGCCAATCGTCGGTGTCGTCGCCGCGCAGAATTTCGGCGATAGCTGTGTTGACAGCTTCGACCGTACTGCCGTAGTGGAGATAAAACATGGCGTCGGCGTGCATGAGCAGGCGGTCGTGGACGTGCGCCATCGCCGGAAGGCGGCGCAGCCAGGCAAGCTGCTGCTGCGTCACGAGCGCCATATCGGCATCCTGACCGCCGTTGCGCTGCCAGGCGAGCATGAAGCGGCGGTTTTCGCGGAAGCGGTGCGCGCCGAGGAACAGCACCTCGTGGTTGCCGAGCAGCGCGTGGACGGCGCTGCCGGTGTCCGACGCTTCCGCCTGCAGGCGCATGATCAGATCGACCACGCCAACGCCGTGCGGTCCCCGGTCGAAGTAATCGCCGATCAACCAGAGCTGAATACCAACGCCAACCCAGCGATGCCGCTCGTCGAGCAGCCCGGCGTCGGAAAGCAGTTCGATCAGACGGTCAAGATGACCGTGAATGTCACCGATGATGTAGGTGGTCATAAAGTCATTCGTCCCTGACGGGAGAAAAGATAAAACCCAACCCGCCTTCGGGGAAAATCTGCGGCGCTTCGACAAAAATGCCGCGCGCGCTGACGGCGACAGCGCCATCGGGCAGCAGGATCGCGCCGGTGGTGAACACCTTGCGCCCTTCGCGCTGCTCGACCTGCCCGACGACACGCGCCTGCACGCCGAGCGGGACGGCGCGCTTGTAATCGATGCTGAGATGCACGGCAGCGACGCGCACGCCGGAGTACCAGACCGCCGCGCCCATCGCTTCGTCGAGCAGCGACGCCAGCGTACCGCCGTGCGCGAAGCCCGGCGGACCTTCGTGCCGGGAGTCGATGACGAGGTTCGCCATCACGCTGCCGTCGTCTTCGGCATAAAACTGCCCGCCCAGCAGGGTGACAAAGCTTGAAGGACTGACACTGGCTCGGCTCATCGCTTCCTCCGCTCTCTATCATACCAGCTTACGGCGGAAGAACTGTATGAGGAATCCGTAAAACGAAATTATCGACGACGCCGAATTCGACAGGCGCACGTTCCGGCGGGGAATTCCGCGCTACAATAGCCGCGCCGAAATTCAGGAGCAAGCATGACGACGCCATTCGGATATTACGATTTGCTGGAGACGTTCCCAGAGCCGGGCTGTGCCGTCTGCCGCCTGACCCAGCGCGATGTCGAGCGCTATCTCGATACGCTGCTGTACGAGTTCACGACCGATCCGATCGCGCAGAACAACTTCCGCGCCAGCCGGGGGATGTGCCACGAGCACACCTGGCAGCTTACCCGTTACAACAATGCCCTGTCGACCGCCATCCTGTATGACGCCGTGATTGACCAACTGCTGCGAATCAGCAGCGCACAGCCGCCGGAACGCCCGACCGGGCTGGCACGCCTGCGCGGCGCGGTCAACGCGCTCGCCGAAGCGCTGATGCCGACACAGCCGTGCCCGGCGTGCGTGGTGCGCGATGACGCTGCGTCCCGCTACCTTCAGATTGCCGGGGAATACGTGACCGAGGAACGGTTCGGGGCGGCGTTCCGGCAGTCGGACGGCTTCTGCCTGCCGCACTTCCGCGAGGCGCTGCGGTTCGCGCCGGATACCGCTGCCGCGCGGGCGCTGGTCGAAGTTCAGCGGGCGAACTGGTCGAAGCTCAAGGGGGAACTGGAATTATTCATGCACAAGATGGACGCGCATTACCACGCGCGCATGGGAGACGAAGCAACAAGCTGGCTGCGCGCGCTCGCGCGAGTCGCCGGGGAAAAGCGGCACCATAACGAGCCAATAAATTAGAAGGGGCACACCGCAACCGGCACGCCCAGGCAACCCTGCACGTGCGCCCCTATACCCCTATACCACCGACACGATTCTAGACACGCGGACGAATGACCGACAGCACGCGCCCCTGAATCTGCACATTGGCGGGATGGACGTAGATCGGGTCCATCGTCGGGTGCGCGGGCTGCAGGCGAATCGTGTTCTCGTTTTCGCGGTAGAAGTATTTGAGCGTCGTCTCGCTGCGATCCGGCAGCCACACGGCGACCATTTCGCCGTTCTGCGCGACCTGCTGGCGGCGGAAGATCACGATGTCGCCGTCGCTAATCATGGCGTCGATCATCGAATCGCCCTTGACCTTGAGCGCGAACACATCCGCCGGGGACGCGCCCTGCAGGAGCGCCGGCATCACTTCGACCGGATCGTCGGCGAAGGTGCGATCCATTTCATCCGGGATGGGGACGGGGGCGCTGGCGACGATTTGCCCCCAGACCGGGACACGCACAAGCTGCATGGCAGGCTGAACCGTCTGCGCGCTGCTCTTGCGCCCATTCTTGACCAGCCGAAGCCCGCGCGAGGCGCGCGCTTCACGGGACAGATGCCCTGCATCGACCAGCTTGTTGAGGTTGTAGTTAACTACCGAAGTCGAGTTGATGCCGGTTGCCAGCCCGATCTCGCGGATGGTGGGCGGAAAGCCATGCGTTTCGATGTAGCTTTCCATGTAGCGCAGGATGTTGCGCTGGCGTTCGGATAACTTGCTGCGGTCTCTCATGGCGCTGCTCCAGGATATGAAAAATAAAACACTTATTCGATTGTAGACGAACAATAGTTCTAAGTCAACTGGTTTTAGAACAAAATGTATTTCGGAACCCGCGAAAAGGAGTTATAAAGCGCCATTTTAGTGAGAATCGGTCGGTTCTCGCAAGCGAGCGCCGCGCGCAGAAATTCTCTACCAACATTCATTTCATCCTCGCGCGCAGTCAGTTATATTTCCTCAATCGATTGCGTGGAGACGACCATTGAAGCGGCTTTTTCAGATATTGGTGGGCTGGCTGTTGATCGGGTGCAGCGGCACACTGCCCGACAGCCCGGCGACCCAACGCGCCGAGATCAGCGAAATCATCGCCGAGGCGACGGCGATTCAGGTTACCCGCGAAGCGAACGAGGCGCAGGTGATCGGGACTATCGAAGCCCTGCACACACAGGTCGCGCACAGGTCAGCGATCAACCAGCATCTCCACGCCACGCTGCGCGCCGTCGTCCCGGCGACCACGCGCGTCGCCGCGCACGGGGACGCCGTGGCAACGCCGCAGGCGATCACGCAGGGGCGGCGCTGGTTCGTCAAAACGGGCATGGCTTCGCGGGTCAACGAATCCGACGGGTGCAGCCACACGCCGGAAAGCGACTTCAACACCAGCACGCCGCGCATCTACGCGACGCTCAAAGCCTACAATATTGAAAGCGGCACGCCGTTGAGCGCAAGCTGGACGCATCAGGGGCAGAAGGTTCACGAAGAATCGTTCCGGCTGGATCGCAGCGCCGGCGAAATCTGCCTGTGGTTCTATATCGACCCGCAGACGGTCGCGTTCACGCCCGGCATGTGGACGGTGCAGCTTTATGCCGACGGCTTCCCGCTGGAATCGGTGATGGCGTTCAATATTGCCCACGATACGTAAGCGGCGGCAGAAACAGGGAGTCACGCCGAGTTCACGTTGTCAAGTTCACGTTATAATGAAGCAGCGTTTGTTACGAAGCAACTGACCCATGACCAGTATTTTGCGAACTTTGCGGGAGAGCGACCCCGCCCTACTGAACGCCCTCGCCGACGTATGGGGGGTGGGAATCGACCCGGCGGACGACATCGCCGAGCGGATCGACAACATCCGGCAGGCGATGCTTGACCCGGCGCGGGCGGAGCGCGTGTGGGATACGCTCAACGACACCGAGCGCGCCGCGCTGCAAATGCTGATCAGCGTGAAAGGCAAGATGCCCGAAGCCAAATTCGAGCGCGTCTTCGGCTCGATCCGGCGAATGGGTGCGGCGGCAATTGAACGCAGCCAGCCGCACCGCCACCCAGAATCGACTGCCGAGGGGCTGTACTATCGCGGGCTGATCGGGCAGGCGTTCGAAAACGCCGACACCGGCGCGCGGACGATTGTGTTCATCCCCGACGATCTGGTGAAAATCCTGCCGGCGCACAAAACGTCGTATGACAAGCTGGACGACGAGCAGCCGGAAGTCGATTACCCGGCGGAAGAAATCGCCGCGCTCGACCCACTGGAAGACGTGGAAGACATCCGGCAGGCGGACACTGCCATCGTCGATGACCTGACGACGCTGCTGGCGTACCTGCAACTGAACGCGCCGCTGCTGCAAAACGACACGCTCGACGGCAAGGACGGCGAGGCGCTGGCGCCGTTTCTGCTCACGTCCAGCCCGGAGCGGCTGGCGTTCATGGTCGCGCTGGCGGCGAGCGCCGACCTGCTCGAAATCCAGGGCGGGCGGGCGATCCCCAAACGCGCCGAAGCCCGGCGCTGGCTGAGCGCCAACCGTCCCGACCAGGTGCAGGCGCTCGCCGAAGCGTGGCGCGAATCGACGGCTTACGTCGACCTGTGGCACGTGCCCGGCTTGTACCCGGAGCCGGAAGCCGGGACGATGAGCCAGTACAGCCCGCCGGCGGCGCGGGCGGCGGTGTTCGAGATCATGACGCACGCGCTCCCGGCGCAGGCGTGGTGGTCGGTGGACGACTTCATCCTGCTGGTGCGCGAGGACAGCGCCGATTTCCAGCGCCCGAACGGCGACTTCGATAGCTGGTACATCCGCAACGACGCCGGCGAATAACTGAGCGGGCTGGAAAGCTGGGATGCGGTCGAAGGCGCGCTGCTGGAATTCCTGATCACAGCGCCGATGCACTGGCTGGGCTTGATCGATCTGGCGGAAGACGCGGCGCGGCTGACGGCATATGGGCGGGCGTTCCTCGGCTTGAGCGCGTGGCCCAACCCGCCGGAGCCGCAAAGCAAAATCGAGGTACAGCCGGATGGCGTGATCTTCATCTCGCGGAAGGTGGCGCGCATCGACCGCTTCCAGGTGGCGCGGTTCACATCGTGGGGGTCGGTGGCGGCGAACAACACCTATGCCTACCGCCTCGACCCGCCGGGGATCGAGCGGGCGGCGCAGCAGGGGATCAACGTCGGGCACATCGGCGCGTTCATCGCGCGGGCGCTGGGCGAACAGGCGCTGCCGCCGGCGGTATCACGGCTGCTGGACAACTGGAAATCCGGTCCAACGGCGAGCGTGGCAGTCGAGCGGCTGCTGGTGCTGCGCACGACCGCGCCGGAGACGCTTGACCTGATTCTGGAGACGCCGGCGCTGCGGCGGTTCATGGGCGCGCGGCTCGGTCCGATGGCGGTGGTAGTGCGCTCGGAAGACCTGCGCGACCTGCGCGACACGCTCGGCGAGCACGGCATTCAGGCGGAGATAGCGGGGCTGTAATCTAGTCCCCCGGACTGTGGAGCCTCTCAAGAAACGAGCTTACCGTGAGAATCGGGATAGCGTCAAACTCCCCGACTGCCAGAAGATGTTTGTTGTCGCCAGAGACGATGTAATCTGCCTTGCCCGCACCCGCGCAAGCTAAGACAGCATCATCCGTTGGGTCGGCAAGAATGGTCGGCTGAATGACGGCTGGCTCGACGAGATCGACCAGCGCGCGATAGTTGGCGATGAAATCGTCAACCGACTTGCCAAGTTGATCGAAGCGCCGCTGGAATTTGCTGCGGGAAAGAACAGTGGTCAATTCGGTTAAGAGAGCTTCGGTCGCGAGGAGCGTGAATCTTCCGTCAATAGCAGCGTCCATCGCGCGGGAAGGCGCACCCGACCAGAGGAAGCCCGACACAACGACATTCGTATCAAAAACTGCGCGGATCACGGTTTGAGGCTGCGCTGCGCTTCAATCTCCGCGTCGATTTCTTCCTGCGTTAGCGACGGCTCGAACGCGCGCAGTTTTTGTACGTCTTCCCGAAGCTGCTTAACCCGCCCGCGCCGTTCCAGTTCCTGCTCAAGCCATGCCGTCACACGCTCACCATCGAGCAATCCCTCGGATTTCGCGCGCGCGACCAATTCTTCCGGCAGACTCAGCACAACATCAACGTTTCTCATGGACAAAACCTCCTGTATCGTTCATTATAGCATCAGCAAATCCCAATCCGTGCAGTTGAGCATCACGAGGTTGATCATTCATGCTGAACCGATATCCGGCAGCGCGCAGGGTCGTCCTGATCGCACTCATCCTGCTGGCGTTCAGCGCGCCGGCGAGCGCGCAGGTCGCCAGGAGCACGGTCAGCTATCCGACCGTCGCGGCGCTGGATACCACGCTGCTGCCGCCGCGCGACCGGGTCGATCTGGCGCGGCGGCTGATGGGCATCACCGATATCGCGCCGACGCCGACCGCTGTCGCCACGCGGCAGGTCGGCGAGCGGCAAATCTTCACCGCACTGAACGCGTCCGACAATACGACGATCAACGTCCTGGCGATGCTGCATGTGGTCGGCGAGCACATCTACCTGTGGGTCGAGGACGGCGCGCATGTGGATGATGGCGATCTGCAGGCGCTGGCGCTCGACTTCGATACCTACATATACCCCGGCGTGCGCGGTCTGTGGGGCAGCGAGGCGATCCCCGGCGTGGACGGCGACCCACGCATTTACGGGCTGTTCGCGCATAATCTGGGCGCGTCGATTGCCGCCTACTTCGCCAGCGACCACACCTACCCCAGAGCGGTCGTGCCGGTCAGCAACGAGCACGAGATGTTCTTCTTCAACCTCGACGCGCTGGGGAACAGCCCGCAGCTTCACGGCGTCGAAAGCGTCGTCGCTCACGAATTCCAGCACATGATCCGGTTCAATCTGCAGGTCAATACCGATACCTGGCTGAACGAGGGCTTGTCGGAGTTCACGCAGTTCTATCTGTACAACGACCTGGACTCGATGATGCTGAGCTTTCTATCGCAGCCAGATACCCAGCTCGACGACTGGAACACGATTCCGGGGCAGCGCGCCGCCAATTACGGCGCGGC
>JADLHH010000399.1 GCA_020848855.1 Anaerolineae bacterium
GCCCCCACGCCCCTACGAAGCGAGGCAAACACAGGTCTGCCGTTACGAAACACCCCTAATCCAATCGGTTTGGGTCGCCTACTGGGATTTGTAGAGTTCGAGGAAACGCTTTTCGGCTTCAGGCGTGCCGACGAGGATGATGCGCGTGTCTTTCGGCAGCGGCTCGTGCAGGTCGAAGGCGATCTGCATATGCCCGTCCTTCCGCATGGCGATGACCGAGCAGCCAGTTTTGCGGCGCAGCCCGCTTGCGGCAATCGTCTGCCCTTCGAGCGCGTCGGGGATTTCGACTTCGAACAAATCCAGCCCTTCCGCGACCATGAGGATATTGTTGCGCCCGATGAGGTTGATGATGGCGTTCGCGCCCATCGAAGCGTAGGACATGACGAAGTCCGCGCCGGAGCGGTGGAGCGTGGCGATGTTGCGTTCCAGCCCCGCGCGGCTGATGATGCGAATGTCCGGGCGGAGACGGCGGCAGTAGATGGTGAGGTAGATGTTCATGTCGTCGTCGTGGGTGGTGATGATGACGGTCGAGGCTTCGCGGATGCCCGCCTGCTCCAGCACGTCGATTTCGGAAGCGTCGCCCAGCACGTATTTTTGCGGATCGCGGATACGTTCCGGCGCTTTTTCGATGATGCGGTAATCCAGCCCGCGCGCACCGAGCGCCTTGCCTGTCGCCTTGCCGACGCGCCCACCGCCGATAATGACAATGGGGGCATGGGGCGGGCAGTAAAAGCGGAACTGCTGGTTGTAGCGGGTGATTAACTCTTCCGCACCTGCCAGCACGAGCACCGCGTCTTCCGTGATGACCAGTTCGGGGTCGGCGGGCTGGAAAGAGCCGCGCGTCCAGATGCCGAGCACGTGGACGCCCGATTTCTGGCGCAGGTTGCTGTCGCGCAGGGTTTTGCCGACCATCGGCGTGTCGCGGGCGAGCGTTTCCGCGATGACGAGGTCGTCGAACTGCCCGATGATGTGGGCGAGGGTTTCGCCGTCGGACACGCGGCGGGCGAGCGCCTGCCCCATCATTTCGCCAAGCTGGATGACGGAACTGCTGCCTGCCAGCTCAAGCACGTCGACCGAGGCGGTGTGGTTGGCGGTGGTGATGATGGGCACTGTTTCGGAAATTTCGCGGACGGTGGCGGCAATGTTGGCATTGAGGTGGTCGGTGGCGGTCGAGACGACCATGAGCGATGCATCGACGCGCGCGCGCTGGTAGGTCGTCGGGCTGTCGAGGTCGCCAAGCATGACTTTGTAGCCAAGATCGTGCAGGTTGAGCGCCTCAGTCAGGTCCGCGACGAGGACGACGTAGGGGTACTGGTACTGCCTGAGCTTTTCGATGAGCGTGCGAGTGACGGCGTCGAAACTGGTGATGATGACGTGCGCTCTGGTTTTTTCGGGCAGGCTGGTCGGCGCGCGGGTGGCACGCTGCGCTTTCATCCAGGGTTCGTAGAGAAATTCGATGAAAGTGAAGGGCAGCAGGATGAGCAGCAGGAAAATGCCGCTGACGAGCACGATGATCGAAAAGCCCCTGCCGAGGTCGGAATGGAAGGTGATGTCGCCAAAGCCGAGCGTGGACATGACGGTGAGCGTCCAGTAAAGCCCGGTGACCCAGCTTTCGCTGCGCCCCTCGTATTCCATGATGTAGTGGAAGATGACGCTGTAAAGCAGGATTAAGCCGCAGACGAGCAGGATGAAACGCAACAGCGCCAGCAGGTTGACACGGCTGGTACGCAGGTTGGCGAAATGCATAAGCTGCGAGACGAGGTATTTCATAAGATTTGGCGAAAGCTCACCCGTAAGCGCGGCGCTGAAAAGGCTGCATTTGGCAGCACAAAAGCGAAGCGCCAATGTACCATGATGAGATAAGCATACCAAGCTCCCAATTTATAGGGCGTTAAAGTGCTCATCCTGCCTTATAATCATTATTAAGGAGAAGTATAAGGCTGGAGTGTGATGCCACTGGACCCTAATTTGATCTATGTGCTCCTGCTGGCTGGGCTTTGGCTGAGCGTGACTGCCACGCAAATGCCGGGAACAGGAATCGTCGAAGTGCTGGCGGTGATTGGTGTGGGCGCGGCGCTGGTGGCGCTGGTGAACCTGCCGACCAACTGGTGGGCGTTCATCGTGCTGGTCGTCGGCGTGCTCGGCTTTCTGGTCGTGCCGCTGCTGAGCAGGCGTTACGCGGCGCTGGCAGCCGGAGGGCTGGTAATGCAGGCGGTGGGCAGCCTGCTGCTGTTCAACGGCGTGACTCTTTCACTGCCCGTGATCGGGGTGAGTATTCTCGCCTCGCTGGTTTATTATCGTTTCGCGCTGCTGAAAATTCTGGAATACCACAAGGCGGGTCCGGCGATGCTGGACGACCAGCCGCTCGTCGGAACGCAGGGCTACGTGCAGCGCGCGCTCGACCCGGTGGGCACGGTCTACGTGCGCGGCGAATCGTGGACGGCACGCAGCGACGAAACGCTCGCGCCGGGGACGGAAGTCGCGGTGGTCGAGCAGGAAGGACTCACGCTCTACGTGGAACCGATGAAACATAAGCGCCAACAGGAGGAAAGTTAAGCTATGCCAATGGATGTGATTATTGTCGCAGTCGTCGTCCTGTTCCTGTTCTACCTCGTCTTCAGCACGATTCGCATCGTGCCAGAATATGAACGGTTGGTGGTGCTGGCGCTGGGTCAATACGCAGGCACACGCGGTCCGGGGATTACGCTGATCATCCCGTTCTTCGAGACGGCGCGGAAAGTTGACCTGCGCGAACGCTTCCTCGAAATTCCGCGCCAGACGGCGATTTCGAAGGACAACACGGCGATTGACATCGACTTTCTGGTCTACTACCGCGTCGTCAACCCGAAGCTCTCGATTCTCGAAGTCGAGAACGTGGTGCAGGCGTCACTGAACATCGCCGCGACGACACTGCGCGCGGTGATCGGTGACATTGAACTGGACGATGTGCTGGCGAAGCGCGAGGCGATCAACGACGTGCTGCGCGTGAAGCTGGACGAAGTAACCGAACGCTGGGGCTTGAAAGTGACGCGCGTGGAAAGTCGTGAAGTGGAGCCGCCGCGCGACGTACAGGACGCGATGAACCGCCAGATGAGCGCCGAGCGCGAACGCCGCGCCACCGTGACCCGCGCGGAAGGGGAACGCTCCGCCGCGATTATGGTAGCGGAAGGCGAGAAGCAGTCGTCGATTCTGCGGGCGGAAGGTGAAAAGGAATCCCTGATTCGGCGTGCCGAAGGTGAGCAGCAGGCGCAGCTTCTGCTGGCACAGGGTCGTGCTGCCGCGCTGGAAGCCCTGTTCCATGAAGCAAAAGACGTGGACGAAAAGACGATGATGCTGCAATACCTCGACGCGCTGCGTTCGGTGGGGTCGAGTCCTTCAACCAAGTTCGTCGTGCCGATGGAACTGACAAGCATGATGAACCGCTTTATGAGTTCGATGCAGGCGGCAGGCGGGGGCAACCCGGATACGCCGAGCAGCAACGGCAGCAGCGAAAACGGGCAAGCGCCGAAAGCGTAAAGCGGCTAACCGCCAAGAACGCCAAGAAAGATTCAGGCGAAGCAGAATAAAAAGTGCCGCTCAAAGGTGAGTGGCACTTTTGATTTCAGGATGACACCTCGAGCGATTCAGCC
>JADLHH010000400.1 GCA_020848855.1 Anaerolineae bacterium
CCGAACAATACCAGGTGGGTGCTGCTGTGCGGCATGGGGCCCAATACCGAGCAGTATTTCATCGGCGACTTCGACGGCACGCAGTTCACGCTCGACACCGAAGCGAACGGCTACCTGCTGCGCGGCGAAGGCATCCCCGGCACGGTGTTCGCCGACTTCGAAAACGGGCTGCCGGAAGGCTGGACAGCCGAAGGCGAGCCGATTGCCGTTGGCGCGGGCGACAACCTCGGCTTCTACAAAGTGACGGGGACGCTGGGCGCGGGTTTCCTGAGCACCTACACGCCCGACTCGCTCTCCGGCGACCGGGGCACAGCGACGATCACGTCGCCGGTGTTCACCATCGAACACAGCGCCATCAACTTCCTGATTTCGGGCGGCGCGCATTCCAACCTGGCGGCGGCGAACCTGCTGGTGGATGGCAAAGTCGTTCGCACTGCCAGCGGCGACGGCACAATGCAGATGAAGTGGGTTGGCTGGGACGTGTCCGAGTTCGCTGGAAAAGCGGCGCAGATTCAGATTGTTGATAATTACACGGCGGGCGACGCCGGTTTCCTGAATGTCGATCACGTCGTCTTTTCCGACACGCTGATGCAAACCGGGCGCGAACACGCTAACTGGCTGGATTACGGTCCCGACTATTACGCCGTTCGCAGCTACCGCGATTACGACAACGCCGAAGACCGCACTGTCCTGATGGGCTGGATGGGCAACTGGGAATATGCCCGCGATATTCCAACATCGTGGGGCAAGGGTTGGCTGGCGCTGCCGCGCGAGATCGAACTGCGCAGCACCGACGGCGGGCTGAAGATCGTGCAGTCGCCGATCCCCGCGCTGGAAACGCTGCGTGGCGACGCCGTAGAGGTCGGCGAAACCGCGCTGAACGGCACGCAGGCGCTCGCTGAATTCACGCCGAGCCGCAACACCTACGAGGTCGAGGCGACGTTCGCCATCACCGACCCGGCGGCAAAGTTCGGGCTGCGCCTCGCCATCAACGGCAGCCGCAATATCGAAGTTGGCTACGACGCGCGCACGTCCAACCTGTTCATCGACCGCACGCAGGCGGAAAACAGCGAATTCAGCGGCTACTTCTCGAAATACGCCGTCGCGCCGCTTCAGCCGCAGGATGGCGTGATCACGCTGCGCATTTTCGTCGATCAGGCGTCGGTCGAGGTGTTCGCCAACGGCGGCGACGTGGCGATGTCGGCAAGCATTCTGCCGAACCCCGGCAGCACGGGCATTGAATTGTTTTCGGAAAACGGCGGCGTCACGCTGACCGCGCTGCAGGCGTGGGAACTGGCGTCGATCTGGGAAACGGAACCAAGCTAAAATGACAGCCGTCCAGCCATACGACCGGCAGGGGACCCGCCTATGAACGCCGTGTCCCTGCGCGAGGCAGCCGTCATTCCTGAAAATAAACCTTTCGTAAAACAAGCAGAGATTCGCGCCATGAACCGACTTGAAGTTCGCGATCTGAAGACCTACTTCTTTCTGGACGAAGGCATCCTGAAAGCCGTCGATGGCGTCAGCCTGTCGGTTGCCGACAAGGAAACGATTGGCGTGATTGGCGAATCGGGCTGCGGCAAAAGCGTGATGGCGCGTTCGCTGCTGCGGCTGGTTGTTCCGCCTGGCGAGATTGTCAAGGGCAGCGCGCTGCTGCAGCGAAAGAATGGCGGCAGCGTGGACGTTCTGGCGCTAGAGCCGGACTCGGCGGAACTGCGCGCGGTTCGCGGCAATGACGTTTCGATGATCTTTCAGGAGCCGATGACGGCATTTTCGCCGGTGCATACCATCGGCTTCCAGATCGCCGAGATGGTCGCTATTCACACAGACATGAGCAAGCCCGACATCCGCGAGTACGTGATCGATCTGCTCCAGCGGGTGGGCATTTCCAACCCGGCGCAGCGCTTCGACGAATATCCGTACCAGCTTTCCGGCGGAATGCGCCAGCGCGCCATGATCGCCATGGCGTTAAGCTGCAAGCCGAAGATCATCATCGCCGACGAGCCGACGACCGCGCTCGATGTGACGATCCAGGCGCAAATTCTGGAGCTGATGAAGGAACTGCAGCACCAGGACAACATGGCGATGCTCTACATCACCCACGACATGGGCGTTGTCGCCGAAAATGTGGATCGCGTTTACGTGATGTATCTGGGGCGCGTGGTCGAAACGACGACGACCGAGCGCCTGTTCAACGCGCCCATGCATCCCTACACCCAGAAGCTGCTCCGCTCGATTCCGCAGCCGGGGCATCATGTCGACAAGCTGGAAGTGATCGAGGGATCGGTTCCTACGCCGCTCGACCCGCCGGTACAGTGTGGCTTCGTCACCCGCTGCCCCTTCGCCATACCGGGCAAATGTGATCAGGCAGTGCCCGCGCTGGTCGAAGACGAAAGCGGTCACTTCGTCCGGTGTTTCCGTTATAGCGACGCAATCGAGGCGGAAGATGAGTGGACTCGAATCTAGCCAGGCGAACGATTGGAAAATCCTTGAAGTCAAAGGGTTGACCAAATTCTTCGAAATCAAACGCGGCTTCCTCGGTCGGGTCACGGGTCATGTCCGGGCGGTGGACAACGTCGATCTGCACGTCAACGAGGGCGAGACGCTGGCGCTCGTAGGCGAATCTGGCTCCGGCAAGACGACGCTGGGGCGGATGGTCGTGCGGGCAATCGAGCCGACGAAGGGGCAGGTCAACTTCCGGCTTGGCGACTCCAACTGGGTTGACTTGACCAGCCTGAAAGGTGATGCGCTGCGCGCCGTCCGCCCGAATTTCCACATGATATTCCAGGACCCCTACTCGTCGCTCGACCCGCGCATGACGGTTCAGGACATCCTCATGGAGCCGCTCATTCACAACAAGATCGCCAAAGGGTCGGACGCGCGCGACCGCGTGCGCGAAACCCTGCGGCTGGTCGGGCTGGACGACCAGCACATGCGCCGCTATCCGCACGCCTTCAGCGGCGGGCAGCGCCAGCGCATCGGCATCGCGCGGTCGCTGGTTTGCCACCCCAGGCTGATCGTCTGCGACGAAGCGGTTTCGGCGCTCGACGTGTCGATCCAGGCGCAGATTCTGAACCTGCTCAAAGATATGCAGGCGCGCTTTGGCTTGTCTTACCTGTTCGTGGCGCATAATCTGGCGGTGGTCGAGCATATTTCGCAGCGCA
>JADLHH010000401.1 GCA_020848855.1 Anaerolineae bacterium
CAGGGCGAGCAGCATGAATCCGACGAGCCGGTGCAGGTGTCGAGGCATCAGGTTTTACTCAGTTTCGTGCTAGCGGGTCGATTTGATGTAGTTGGCGATGGTCTGCTCGATGGCTTCGTCCAGCATGGCGTCGGCGTCCTTACCGGCGGCAGGCTGGTCGGCGGCGAGCGCTTTGCGCAGCTTCGCCGGCTTTTTGCCGCCGCGCTCTTCCAGCGCCTGCAATACCGCGACTCCCTGTTCCATCCAGTGGGCGCGTTCGGCTTCGTAGTCCGCCTGAGCCAGCTTGCCGGTGAGATGATCTTCCTCCACGTCGCGCAGCGATGCCAGCGTGCGTTCATAAACCGTCGTCAGCGCGTCGCGCTCCTTCTGTTTCGCCAGCTCGTCGGCGCTCGCCGCAAACCTGCGGCGCAGGATGGGGAGCGCCAGCCAGGCGATTCCCGCGATCAGCATAACGACTGCCGCAATCGTGCCTTCGGTACTCATGTCCGTCTACTCCTGTGCCAGCAGCCGGTCGAGCAGCGCGCTCAACTGCCGCTGGGTGATGCCTGCGTAAATGAACTGCGCGATCTGCCCGCTGCGGTCGATGATGAAGGTTTCCGGCACGCCCTGAATGTTGTAGTCTTCGGAAATGCGCGTCCCTAGGTCGGGACCGTTCAGGTAGGTGATGCCGAATTCCTCCAGGTACGCCAGCGACCGGGGTCCGTTATCGGCGTAGGCGATGCCGATGAACTCGACATCCCCGCGATCCTGATAGGCTTCCCAGGTCGCCTGTAGTTCCGGCGCTTCATCGCGGCACGGACCGCACCAGCTTGCCCAGAAGTTGACGACCACCACTTTACCGCGTAAATCCGATAACTGAAAGGTGTCGCCGTCGAAGGTCGTCAGCGTGAAGTTGGGCGCGCCCCCGGACGTGGGCTGCGACTGATTCTGGCGGGACAACGTGACGCCGAAGACCGCCGCCGCCACGATCACGCCGACCAGCAGCACAATCGACCCCAGACCGAAGCGGGCGCTTTTCGGCTGCTCCTCCGGCTGGGTGGGCTGGTTCAGCGCGTTCGATTCTTCCATGACCGTTTGCTCACTCATCCCTCTAAATCCCGTTCGATTAAATCCTGATACTGCTGCGCGCTTGATGCCCCGGCGGACGCTCCGGCGGGCGCGGTCGTAACGGCTGCCGCCGGTTTTCGCTGGCGGCTGAAAAGCATCCAGCCCAGTAACAAGAGCAGCCCGCCGATGATCACCCAGGGCGTGACCAGCGAGAGCGCCCGCAGCACGACATCCTGAGGCGTGCCGACGACGCGGTCACCGAAGCGGTTGACGAACTCGTCGACGATCTCCTGCTCGGTTTTGCCCTGCTCCAACTGAAGCCGGATTTCGTAGCGCCAGTCGGCGCAGGCAGCCGTGCCGCAGGTATCGAGCGTGATGTTCTCGCACACCGGGCAGTACAGCTTCTTGGCGATGGCGTTGACCTGATCGTCGGTGACGGGCAGGGTTGATTGCTCCTGAGCAGCGGCGCTGAAGGCGGCGGCGCAGCACAGCACCAGCGCGGTGACGAGCACCGCCAGCCGCCGGAGGTTGATCCAACGTTTCATGAGATTACGCTCCTCTGCGCGCCGCGCCGGGCAGCGACGTGCGCGACTCCTGACGGATGCGCTCCGGCAGAATTTCGCGGGGCCACGCCGCCAGCACCGTGCCGACGATCAGGATCAGCCCGCCCCACCAGATCAGGTTGATGAGCGGGTTGATATAGACCTTGAAGGTCGCGGCGTTCTGCTCGACCGATTCCCAGCCGACCAGCAGGACGTAAAAGTCGTTTTCGACCGTGCTGTATGCTCCGGCAATCGTCATGGTGCTCATGTCATCGCTGCCGGGGTAGAAGTCGTGGCGCGGGCGCAGGTGGGCGAGTTCCTGCCCGTCGCGCAGGACGGTCACGCTGGCGATGTCCATCAGCCGACCATCCTCGGCGACCTGTCCGGTCGCCAGACTGTCATAGCGCAGGCTGTAGCCGCCGATTTGCAGGCTTTCGCCGACCGCCAGCGTCTGCTGGGTTTCCTGCTGGTACAGCGTGCTGCCGATCACGCCGATGCCGATGATGGTGATGCCGAAATGCACCAGATAGCCGCCGTAGCGCCGGGGATTGCGCTGGTACAGCGCGCGCAGCGAATGGAAGATGGTCTCATGATGGATTTTGCGACGGGCGGATACGCCGCGCACGGTTTCATAAATTGCCACCCAGCCCGCCAGAATGACGATGCCGTAGGCGATCAACCCACCGATGCTGGTGACGCTGCCCAGCGCGAGCAGCGCCAGCGAGACCGCCGTCAGGATCACCGGGATGAATAATGAGCGACCGAGCCGGGCGAGCGACGTTCTTCCCCACGCCGAGAGCGGGGCGACGCCCATCAGGATGAACAGTGCGGCGAACAGCGGCGGCGTCACCCGCATGAAATAGTCGCTTCCCAGCGTGATGTTGGTATCCATGAACAGCTCGCTGATGATCGGCGCGCCGAAGCTGCCCCAGAAGATCGCCACGAACAGGGCGATGACCAGGAAGTTGTTGAGCACGAACAGCGATTCGCGGCTGAACAGGCTGGTATTGGTCTGGTCGTCGCGCAGTTCGCCCCGGCTGCGCCGCCACAAAATCAGATAGACCGAGATGAGCGTGACGGCTGCCCAGAAGAAGAACATCGGGTAGCCGATTTCGCTGCGGGCGAAGCTGTGGACGCTGTCCACCAAGCCGCTGCGGGTGGCGAACGTGCCGAAGATGACGGCGCTGAAGGTGCCGATCACCAGGAACATGTTCCAGACCTTCAGTATCCCACGCTTTTCCTGGATCATGACGCTGTGCAGGAATGCCGTGCCGACCAGCCAGGGCAGGAACGCCGCGTTCTCGACCGGGTCCCAGCCCCAGTAACCGCCCCAGCCGAGCACGTCATACGCCCAGCGCCCGCCGAGCAGCAAGCCGAGACTCAAAAACAGCCACGAGATCAACGCCCAGCGGCGGGTCGCCTTGATCCAGTTGGTCGAGAGGTCGCCGGACGCCAGCGCGCCCATCGCAAAGGCGAACGGGATGACGAAGCCGACAAAGCCCAGATACAGCAGCGGCGGGTGGATCGCCATACCGAAGTGACGCAGCAGCGGGTTGAGTCCCTGCGCCGAACTGGCGAGGCTGCTGGCGCTCGGCGCGACCGCGCCCGTCGGGATCAGCCCGGCTTGCACCACCTGCGAGTCCGCCGGGTTGGTCGGGATGATCCACCAGCGGGTGAACGGGTTCTCGAAGAACAGCACCAGCCCGACGAAGAAGGCGACGACCGCCATCATGTAGACGATGGCGTAGGGCATCAGGCGGCGCTGGCTTTTCCAGTTGAGGATGACGGCGGCGGCGGCGAAGGCGCTCATCAGGAACGACCAGAACAGCAGCGACCCCGCCTGCGAACCCCACAGCGCCGTGAGGCGGAAGAACGGCGACATATCCGGGCTGGAGACCGACCATACGTAGGCGATCTGGTAATCCTGCGCCATGAGCGCCGACGCCAGCGCGGCGAGGGCGACCGTCATGAAGGCAAAGGTGAGGATGACGGCATTGCGCCCGCTGAGGACGACCGCTTCGCTGCGGGCGAAGCGCTCGCCGTAGAACGAGGCGATGATCGCGTAGATGGCGGTGCAAAAGGCGAGAAAAATCGCCACTAAACCGATTTCGGCAAGCATATCCAGTAAGCCTATCTGCTCAAGAGCGAACTGTTAAGCACCCGGCTGTACCTGGGCGGGGACGTTTTCCTCGTAGCGGCTGGGGCATTTCAACAGAAGCTCGGTGGCATAAAACACGCCGTCCTCACCCAGCTTGCCGGTCAGAATCGCCTGCGCCTCGTGCTGCAACAGGTCGGGCTTCACTTCATTATCAAGATGCACGGGCACGCGGGCGGCGGTCGGGTTGTTGACGGCTTCGTGCAGGGTGCGGGCGAGGTCGGTGGTGTCTTCCGGGATGTTCACGACCGTGAAGTCCAGCGACAAAACACTCTGGTCGTAGACGATGGAGTCGCCGATGACTGCGCCGGACATGCGCACCGTCTTGCCGACGTAATCGGGATTACTGAGCAGCGCATCGATCGTGATGAAATAGTGCGCGCCGCTGGTCGTCGCGGAGATGATGAGAACCACCACCGCGATCAGCATCAACGCCCCGCCCACGAGAAACTTGGCATACTCGGAGCGCGTTTTCCGGGGAGCCGATATGATGCGCGGCTTCTCCCACGTGTTTTCCATGCGATCACCTCACAATGATGTGTGAAAAGTTTCTGTGCTATGGTCGATTTTGATAGAATAACCTTAATTGAAGTCGCCAGTTGAGGAAATTTCATCCGTTACCAGTCCTTAGTGATGAATGTCATCAAGCGGAGAATGTATTCTGTTTGACAATAGAAGGCACCCAAGCCAACCCGTTATATGATCGCCAGAATAGACGGAAGCGAAGCGTGATGCAGGTCTTCACCAGCCTACGTATGAAGCTGATACTCGTGTTCGTCGGGCTGATCCTGATCGCCGTGACCGGGATGGGGCTGTATGGATACTTCTTCACGCGGACGGCGCTGTACGGGCAGGCGCTGGAACGCTCCGGGCATCAGGTACATCTGCAAGCAGAAAGCATCGAAAGCTCGCTGCAGCAGGCGCGCGGCGACGCGCTCTACCTGAGCGTGCTGCGCAGCCTGCAAATGCTGCGCAACCTGCGCCGTGACGGCGTGACCGGCGACCAGATCGACCTGTGGCAGCAGGAAGTGGCGCAGGATTTCCTGATGTTCTCGTCGGTGCGCCCGATGTATCAGGCGCTGCGCTATGTTGACGCGCAGGGGCAGGAGATCGTCGGCGTCGAATCCGACGGGCGGCAGGTGAGCGTGGTCAATAACCCCACCGACCGCTCGACGACGACCTATTTTCAGAACACGCTGGCGCTGGAGCCAGGCGGCACGTACGTTTCGGCGTTCGCGCAGGAGCAGGACGCTCCGAATTCGGGGCGCCCGTTCGTGCATTACACGCTCAAGCTGCCGGACGACGACGGCTTGGTGCTGATCGACCTGCACGCCGGCTGGCTGCTGCGTAATCTTCCGGCAGACCCCGGCGAAGACCTGTGGGTGATGCTGGATCAGGATGGTCGCTTCCTGGTGTACCCGGAGCAGTTCGACCCAGCGCAGTCGTCGCTGGATATCAACCCGATGCTGACCGGGCACGCGGGCAACTTCGAAACCGCCGACAACGTGTTCGTGTTCGACACAGTGATGCCGTCCGAGGCGACGCCGGAACGCTTCTGGGTGATCTACCGCCAGACGCCGAAGGCGGTGCTGTTCGCCGACGTGACGACCTTCTACACGATCACGACGGCGGTCATCCTCGGCGCGGCGCTGCTGGCGCTGGCGCTGGCGCTGATCGCCAGTGAGCAAATCCTCAAGCCGCTGCTCGACCTGGAACGGCAGGCGGCGGCGTTCGGGCACGGCGGACCCGCCCCGGCGCTGCCGCAGCGCCTGTCCCGCGACGAAGTGGGCGCGCTGACGCGGACATTCTGCGAAATGGCGCAGGAACTGGAGCGGCAGCGCAGCCTGGAACACCGGCTGATCGAGAAGCTGATCAACGCGCAGGAAGAAGAACGCAAGCTGGTTGCCTACGACCTGCACGACGGCTTGATCCAGCAGTTGGTGGGCGCGCGGCTGTACCTGACCAACTGCTGCGAGCGCTGCCGCTTAGGCGACGCCGAGTGCAATGGCGTGCGGCAGGGCTGCGATACGCTGACGGAAGCGATCATCGAGGGCAGGCGCATCGTCGAGGGGCTGCGCCCGGCGGCGCTGGACGATCTGGGGCTGACGGTGGCGATTGTCGACGTGGCGCAGACCACCGCGCGCGCGGCGGCGTGGGAACTCAAGCTGGACGTGCAGAGCCTGCCGACCGAGCCGGACAAGACGATCAGCGTCACGCTGTTCCGCATCGCTCAGGAAGCGCTCAACAACATTCGCAAGCACGCCAACGCCCGGCAGGTACGGCTGACGGTGCATAACGGCAATGGCATCGACCTGATCATCGAGGACGACGGCGCGGGCTTCGAGTCGAGCGCGCTCAACGGCGACGGGCGCGGGCTGGGCGTGACCACCATGAAGGAACGCGCCGCGCTCATCCATGGAACGTGCGAAATCGACAGCATACCCGGTCAGGGGACGCGGGTGCATGTCTGGGTGCCGACCGGCATCCCGAAGGAGCGCATGGCTTTCCCCCGGCTGGAAAAGGGAGTGAATTGATTGATGGACGAACGCACGGCAGTGGCAACCATTCGCGTCGTCATCGCCGACGATCACGGCATCGTGCGGCAGGGGCTGCGCGCGCTGCTGACGCGACCGGGAATCGAGGTCGTGGGCGAAGCGGAAAACGGCGTCGCGGCGGTCGAGCTGGCGAAATCGCTGCGCCCGGACGTGCTGCTGCTGGATATCCGCATGAAAGACGGCGACGGGCTGCAGGCGCTGCCGCAGATCAAGGCGGTATCGCCGCGCACGAGCGTGATCATGCTGACGACCTACGCCAACCCCGGCTATCTGGCACGGGCGATCAGCGGGGGCGCAGCCGGGTATCTTTCGAAGGAGACCAACCCGGAACAGATCGTCCGGGCGGTGCGCGCTGCCGCCGGCGGCGAAGAACTCTTCGACCGCGCGCTGCTGGAAGCGGCGCTGGCACAGGCGGTCGACGCCAGCACGCCGACGCCTGAACCGCTGGAAATGCCAATCGAGCCGCTTTCCGAGCGCGAACTGGAAGTGCTGCGGCTGATGGTTCACGGGCTGTCGAATCTCACCATCGCCGAAACGCTGAACATCAGTGTGCCGACGGTGAAGACGCACGTCCAGCACATCCTGCAGAAGCTCCACGTTTCCGACCGGACGCAGGCGGCGCTGCTCGCTGTGCGCCAGCGGGTCGTGGAGTGACGGGGCGGGCGGCGGAAAATTCATTCACCGGGGGGATAAAAGATCATCCCTGCGATTGATTGCAAACGGGAAGCCCGCGTCAACAATCGGAGATGCGGAGAAGCGCGAGAGGATTTCAGAGCGCCGATGCAGTTTGAACATGCACATCGAGTCCGGTTGATAACCGCGCTGCTGGCGATTGCCGGGAGCGCGGCATTAGCCACGGGATTGTTCGTGGCGGCGCTGACCATGACGCGGACACCCGCCAATCACAGCGGGATCAACCTGCCGTTCGGCGGCGGGGTTTACGTGGGGGGCAATACCTGCTTCACCTGTCACGGGGACGAAGACCCCGACTGGCTGCTAACCCTGGAGCCGCAGCCGGCTGCGGCTCCGATGGCGAATCCCCACGTTGTCGCGGCGGACGCGAGCGCTCATGTTGTGATTCCGCACGTAGAATTTGCCGACACAAACATTCTGCCGGAAAATAATAGCAGCCGGCAGCAGTACATCATCGAGACTGAAGACGATCACGGAGCCTTGCCCGAAGGGATGAACCGGGAGGCTTTGAAGCCGTCGCTCACCGTGCGCCTGCGGCGGGCAAGCTCGGCGATAACGGCTGTGTGAACGACCCGCACGACACCCGGATGCCGTGAGTCCGGCATCAAAAGGACGGCACGCGCTTTGTGGCTCAAGAGGCAGCGATTGGGAAGGGCGATCAGTTGAACAGATCACATATTCGGTCGTTGACCGTTCTGGGGTGTGCGCTCGTCCTCGCAGGAATCTGCATCCTCGCGCTGGGAAATTACACCGTTTACGCCCAGGACGAGACGCCGCGGTTCGTCGGCGCGGACGAGTGCGCGTCGTGCCACCGGGAACTTACCCGCAACCATTCGGACAGCAATCACGCGCTGGCGCTGCAGGATGTGACGCGCGCGCGCGACAAGGACAAAATCCTCGGCGATTTTGAGCAGGACGAAGACATGCGGCTGGTGCAGTTCCCCGGCGAAGACGCGCCGCGCGCCTTCACCGCCGACGATATCGCCTACGCCGTCGGTTCGGGCGTCCATGTGCAGCGCTACCTGTACGAAGTCGCCCGCGACGACTACCGGGTGCTGCCCGCCGAATGGAACGTCGCCGAGCAGAAATGGGAACCGTACACGCTGGCGGACGATTGGACTGCCGAAGCCTACGACTGGGAAGATAACTGTGCTTACTGCCACACCAGCGGGTTCGAGGTCGAACGCGGGCGCTGGCGGGATGACGGTGTGCAGTGTGAAAGCTGTCATGGTCCGGCGAGCGACCACGTCGACGCGGCGCGGGATGCCAGCCGCAACCCCAGCGCCGAAGAACTGGTCACTATCCGTTCTGCCATCTACCGCTCGGCTGACCCGCAGGTGTGCGGAGCGTGTCACAGCCGGGGCGAAAGCCCTGACGGGCATCCCTACCCGGCGGGTTATACGCCGGGCGCGACCCTGAGCGATTTTTACCAGCTTGTCCCCACCGACAGCGCCGATCACTGGTGGCTGTCCGGGCACGCCAGCCAGCCGAACATGCAGTACAACGAATGGCTGACCAGCGCCCACGCTGCATCCGCCGAAGACATTCAGAAAAGCAGCTACGCGGCGGATATCTGCCTCGCGTGTCACAGCCAGGATGCCCGGCAGGTCGCCGCGCTGAATGCTCAGGTGGACGCGGGCGAACGCGCGGGCGCGCTGCTCGACGCAGTGACGGTCGGCAACGCGCAGTGGGGCGTCACCTGTACGGCGTGCCATTCGCAGCACGCCGAAACCGATCAGCCGTTCAACCTGATCGCAGAAGCCGACCAGCTCTGCGCGAGCTGTCATTCCAACCCGGAGAATATCACCGGCGTTCATCACCCGGTCGTGGAGATGTTCCAGGGCGTGTCGCTGATTGCCGGAATTGAGGGCGTGCCGGGGACGCACTTCACGATGGAAGACGGTCCCGGCTGCGTCACCTGTCACATGCAGGCGGAGCCAGTCGGGGATGGGATGCGCGCGTCGCACGGGTTCACGCCGGTGCTGCCCGGCGAGTCCGACGTGCTGCCGAGCGCCTGCGCCGGCTGTCACAGCGACCTGACGACGACCGACCTGGCGCTGCTGGTTCACGACACGCAGGACGCGGTGCGCGCGCGGCTGGCGGCGGCGCAGGCGCGGCTGGAAACGGTAGATGAGCCGGACTCTGGCACCGAAGCGGCGGACGTGTACGATCAGGTCGTCAAGGCGATTGACTTCGTCCAGAACGACGGCAGCTTTGGTATCCACAATTACGATTATGTCGATGCCCTGCTCACGAAGGCGGATCAAGACCTGTCGGCGCTGGAAGGTTCGGATGCCAGCCAGGGGCTGACGGCAACTCCCACGCCGACCGAGACGCCGTCCAGCGAGGCTGTGGTCGTGGAAACCAGCGCCGAGAGCGCCGAAGTGCCGAGCGGCATTCGCCCGGTTACGGTGGTTGCCATCGTTTTGGTGGTCGCCATTCTATTGGTCGCTGCTTTCGCCTTTTTCCGCAAACCCGGTGCCTAGGAGATTGTTGATGACCATGACCACTCGACGTTTCGCACTCGTCAAGCTGGTGCTGGTGACGGGAATTCTCCTGGTCATGAGCGGGCTGTTGATGCTTGGGGTGGCGTCGGCGCAGGACGGCGCGCCGACCGCTGAAACGACGCCTGAACCGGCTGCAACGCAGCCAGAGGCTCCTCCTTTAGCCGAGGGCGAAGCGCCGTCCAACGCTTACTGCCTGCTGTGCCACGCGCAGCCGGGGATGACGTGGACGCTGCCGAGCGGTGAAACGCTGTCGCTGACGGTCGATGCGTCGATAATTGCCGGTTCGGTGCATGGCACGGCGAACGAACACGGCGCGCTGCAGTGCGTCGACTGCCATACCGAACAACGCTTCCCGCACCAGCCGCAAACGGCGCAGACCGTGCGCGAGTACCAGCTTGAGCGCTATGCATCGTGCCGGAACTGCCACGAAGACCAGTACACAGACCAGCAGGACAGTGTCCACGCCGCCGCCATCGACGCCGGGACGCTGGAAGCGGCGACCTGTGTGGATTGTCACGGCGGGCACGACATTCAGCCGCCGGACGTGCCGCGCCAGCGCATTTCGCTGACGTGCGGCAAGTGTCACGGGGCGATTTTCGAACTGTACCGCACCAGCGTGCATGGCGAGGCGCTGCTTGGGGAGGGCAACCCCGACGTGCCGACCTGCATCGACTGTCACGGCGTCCACAACATCAGCGACCCGACGACGGCGCTGTTCCGCGTGCGCTCGCCTGAACTGTGCGCCGGATGCCATACCGACCCGCAGTTGATGGACAAGTACGGCATCACCACCAACGTGCTCGACAGCTACCTGACCGATTTCCACGGCACGACGGTCGCGCTGTTCGAGCAGGAAGACCCGAACGTGGCGACCAACAAGGCGGTGTGCTACGACTGTCACGGCGTCCACGACATTCAGCGCGTCGATGCCAGTAACAGCCGGGTGGTGCGCGAAAACCTGCTGACGACGTGCCGCCAGTGTCACCCCGACGCGACCGCCGACTTCCCGGATGCGTGGGTCGGGCACTTCCCGCCGACGCTGGAATCGCACCCGCTGCTGTTCGTCGTCAACCTGTTCTACTCGATCCTGATCCCGGTCGTGATAGGCGGGTTCATCTTCCTGGTGCTGACCGATATCATCCGGCGCGCCCGAGGTCGGCTGCGACGCGGCGAGAAGGCTGGAGAGTAGACCATGGCGCAACAGGCGCAATCCACTGAACAGTACAAGCGCTTCGAGCCAAGCCAGCGCATGGAGCACATCATCCTGCTGGTGACATTCACTGGGCTGGCAATCACCGGGCTGCCGCAGAAGTATGCCGCTCACGAATGGGCGAAGACTGTGATTCAACTGCTGGGCGGCATCGAAAGCGTCCGCATCATCCACCGCTTTCTGGCGACGCTGCTGCTTGCCGAGGCGATCTATCACGGCGGGGTGATCAGCTACAAGCTGTACGTGCTGGGGCGGCGGGCGACGATGATCCCCGGACCGCGCGACCTGTTCGACGTGCTGAACTGGATCGGCTACAACCTGGGATTTCGCAAGGAACACCCGCACCTGCCGCGCTACAACTTTGGCGAGAAAGCCGAGTATCTGGCGGTGGTGTGGGGCACGATTCTAATGGCGATCACCGGCTTCATGATGTGGAATCCGATCGCGACGACCACCGTCATCTCTGGGACGACCGTCCCGGCGGCGCGGGCGGCGCACGGCGCCGAAGCGCTGCTGGCGGTGCTGGCGATCATCATCTGGCACATGTACAACGTGCATCTCAAGCGCTTCAACCGCAGCATGTTCACCGGCAAGCTCTCGAAAGCGGCGATGGAAGAGGAACACGCCGAAGAACTCGACCACATGAACAACGGCGAAGCCGAATTCGTGCTGCCGCCGGAAGTCATCGCCAGGCGCAAGCGCCGGTTCTGGCCCTACGCGGTCGTGATGACCGTCGTGCTGACGACGGGGCTGATCTGGTTCGTGACGTTTGAGGACACGGCGATCACGACCGTGCCGCGCCAGAAGATCGTCGTGTTCGAGCCGCAGGTCACGCTGGAAGCGGGCGATCCGACGACCGGCGCGGCGATTTGGCCGACGCTGCGCTGCGCCCGGTGTCACGGCGACGACGCCAACGGCGGCGGCGATGGTCCGTCGCTGCGCGGGCTGACGCTGGATTTCGACACTTTCTACCGGCAGGTTCGCAGCGGCGTGCCGGACAAAATGCCAGCGTTCAGCGCGGAAGAAATCCCCGATGCGTACCTGCTTCACCTATGGTCGTGGCTGAAAGAGCCGATGGCGACGAGTTCCTGACGACAGAACAGCGGGTATGATGCCCGCTGTTTTTATTATGGTCAAAACGTAATTTATGCCGCAATATGAATCGCAGGGGGATCAATTGCATGGCATCCGGTGACAATCGGCACCTGATGAAATGGGGTATCTCGCCGAAAACTTAGATAGACGAAAACACCGCCGGGCGGTTGCCCAACGGTGTCGTTCAGAAGCGGCGGTTCGCGCCTGGATGAGGCGGGCGCGTCGTATTCCGAAATCAGGCGTGCTTGCTCAGTTCGTTCCGCACCGCGTCTTCGCGCTTGGACTGCCAGCGGTCAACCAGGATGCCGAGGGTGATCAGGATGAGGACCGGGACACCGATGCGAACCAGGAAAAGTGCCGCCACGCTGATGATAGTGAGTAACTGCTCCATGTTGTCCTCCGTTGAACCTCTGTGTCATCGTTTGATCTCAGGGTATCAAATGCGGCGGGGGTTCGTAAATCTGGTGAGAACCCTAGTCCATATAGGGTGTTTGACCCATGCTGCCGGAATTCCTTTGCACCACGCCGTGCGTGGCGCTAGCGTCTGAAGCGAGCGAAACGATCTTTTCCGTCCCGTGGGAAGAAGCGCTGATCATCATCTTCTTCTTCTACGGGCTGGCGTTCTATTCGATGGGGCTGGCGCTGTTCGTCGAGTCCGGGCGGGCGTCCGAACTCGGCTTCGCGCGGTCGATGCGGCTGCTGGCGGGCTTCGGGATGCTGCACGGCATCCACGAGTGGATCGACATGATCGACCAGGGAGTCGCGGTCTATCATCACCTGCCGATCTATACGTGGCTGATGTGGCTGCGGCTGGCGATTCTGGTCACGTCGTTTCTGTCGCTGCTGCTGTTCGGCGAGCAGCTATTGGGGCAGGCGAACGTGATTCGCAAGCCGTACTGGCGCATCACCGCCGGGGCGACGCTCTGGTACGCCATTTCGTGCATCGTGGTGCGCGTCACCTATAACCTGGACGATACCAACTGGCTGCAAGCCGCCGACGTACTGGCGCGCTACATTCTGGGCATTACCAGCGGGCTGCTGGCGTGCTGGGCGCTGTGGCGGCAGCGGGTGATCTTCCGCGAGCGCGGCATGGACTTGTTCGTCCGCGACCTGACACTGGCGGCAATCGCGCTGGCGCTGTACGGCGTGGTCGGGCAGTTCTTCGCCCAGCCGAGCATGATCTTCCCGTCGAGCCTGATCAACAGCGACGTATTCCAAAGCCTGCTCGGCTTTCCGATCCAGCTTTTCCGGGCGGTGACGGCGGCGGTGGTGGCGGTTTCGATGATCCGCGTGCTGCGGGCGCTGGAAGTCGAGAACGAGCAGCGCATGAGCGCCATCGAGCGGGCGCGGCTGGAAGCCGAAGCTCAGAGCCGCGAAGAACTCGCCCGCCTGAATGCCGAACTGCAGGATGCCAACCGCGAGACGGCGCGGCTGCTGCGGGAACTCCAGCAGCGCGACGCCGTGCGCGGCGAGCTGCTGCAGCGCATCACCAAAGCGCAGGAAGCCGAACGGCGGCGTATCGCCCGCGAGCTTCACGACGAGACCGGGCAGGCGCTGACCGGGCTGGCGCTGGGGCTGCGCGGGCTAGCGAGCCAGACGAGCGCTCCATGCGAAGCGATGAAGGGCAGGCTCGAAGTGTTGGAAGGCATGGCGACCCGTTCGCTGGGCGAACTCCGCCACCTGATCAACGACCTGCGCCCGCCGCAGCTTGACGACATGGGGCTGGCGGCGGCGCTGCGCTGGCTGGTTGACCGTTTCCAGACCGGCGACAAGCCGCAGTTGAAGCTGGAAGTGCGCGGCGCGGCTTATCCGCTGCCTTCGGAAGTGGAGACGACGCTGTTTCGCATCGCCCAGGAGGGGCTAAACAACGCTATCAAACATTCGCAGGCGGATCAAATCTGGGTGACACTGGATTACCGCGACGGCGTCGCGCTCACGGTAGGCGACGACGGCAAGGGGTTCGACCCGGAAGCCGCGATGACACCCAGCAATATGCGCACGTCGTGGGGGTTGATCGGCATTCAGGAGCGCACCAATCTGATCAACGCGGCGCTCACGCTCCAGTCCGCGCCGGGGGGCGGCACGATATTCACGGTGCGTCTGAACAAACCGCAGGCTATGGAGGTGTCGGATGCCGATCAAAGTGCTGATCGTTGACGATCATGCGGTGGTGCGCGCGGGGATACGGATGCTGCTGGAAAGCGACCCGGAACTGGAGATCGTCGGGGAAGGCGAGAACGGCGACGATGCTATCCGCCTGACGCAGTCGCTTTCGCCCGACGTAGTGCTAATGGACGTGACGATGCCCGGCGTCGACGGTGTGGAAGCCACTCAGCGTATCAAGCGGCTGGCGTCGCCCCCGGCGGTGTTGGCGCTGTCGATTCACGAGGGCACAGATTACTTCTTCCACATGCTGCAAGCCGGCGCTTCCGGCTACGTGCCGAAACGCGCCGCCCCCGAAGAACTGCTGCGGGCGATCCACGCCGTCGCGCAGGGGAACGTGTTTCTGGAGCCGAGCGTCGCCAAAGATATCGTCTCGGATTACCTCAGCCGCGTGCAGGATGGGCGTGAACACGACAGCTACGACGGGCTGACCGAGCGCGAGCGCGAAATCCTCACGTATATCGCCGAGGACGCGACCAATATGGCGATTGCCAACACGCTCAACATCTCGGTCAACACGGTCGAGCGCCACCGCGAAAATATCATGCGCAAGCTCAACCTGCATACCCGCACCGAACTGGTGAAATACGCCATCCGTAAGGGGCTAATCTCGCTCGACGATGTTTGAGGGCGAGTTCTACCTGCCGGGCGTGAAACGGTGACGATCATAATGGTCATCCGGTGACACTTCCCTTTGGTGACAGATGCATACGTGGCGTAAGATGCGGAATAGGGACGACCTGCGTCCGCATATTCACATATTGACGCGCGCGGATTTCGTTACGACGGGCGTCGTGAATTTCTCAGGGGGAACGCAGCAGCGCATTTACTTAGACGGGTTCTCATGATGATCTTTTTCGCTCCCTCGATTTGGAAATACCGGGTGATCACCCTCGCTGCGACCGGGCTGCTGCTGATCGGAGCCGGGCTGCTGATGCTGACGCGCCCGGAGCCGGTTTACAGTCAGAACGCCGCCGTCGCCATTGTCGAGTCGGTCGATGCGGCGACGGCGTACAGCCAGGCGATCCCCGACGCGGAATACGTCGGCTCGCGCGAATGCCGGTCGTGCCACCGCAGCATGGCGAGCGACCACGCCGATACCCGCCATGC
>JADLHH010000402.1 GCA_020848855.1 Anaerolineae bacterium
CAGCCCGCGACCGAGCACCAGCACATCCTGATCAGCGGCGGGCAGCGCGGCATCGACCTGCGCGTGCCGACGATGGCGCTGGTCGGGCTGGTACGCGCCCGCCTCGCTGACGTGGGCATCGATCCCGAAGCCTGATGCTCGAAAAACCGGACATCGCCGACGCCGAGATCGCAGGCAGCCTGAACCGCGAGTACGGGCTGAACGCCGCCCGTGTCACGTTTCTGCCGCTGGGCGCGGATCGCAACACGGCGGTCTACCGCGTCGTAACGGACGATGCTGACTACTTCGTCAAGCTGCGCGGCGGCGGCTTTGACGAGATGACGATCCTCATACCGAAGCTCCTGTACGATCAGGGCATCCGGCAGGTAATCGCGCCGATCCCGACCGTCTCCGGTCAGTTATGGACGCCGCTCGGCGATTTCGCCCTGACGGTTTCGCCATTTGTCGAAGGACGCGACGCTTACGAAGTCGATCTGAGCGACGACCAGTGGGTCGAATTCGGGCGTGCCCTCAAAGCCATTCACGAAGCAGAATTACCCCCGATAGTGACCGACCGCATCCGGCGCGAGGATTTTTCCGCCGAGTGGCGCGAGCGCGTCCGGCGCTACCTGCGGTTGATCGAAGAGTCACATTTTGGCGATCCGGTCGCGGCGGCGGTGGCGGCGTTTCTGCACGACCGGCGCGAACTGGTCGAGCGATTAGTGGGGCGGGCCGAAGCGCTCGGCGCGGCGCGTCCGCGGCGCTCGCTGCCGTTCATCCTGTGCCATGCCGACATCCACGCGGGCAATCTGCACATCGACGCGGGCGGACAGGTGTACATCGTGGATTGGGATACGCTGATTCTTGCGCCGAAGGAGCGCGACCTGATGTACCCCGGCGGCGGGCTGTTTGGCGGCAAACGGGCGCCACAGGACGAGGAATCGCTGTTCTACCGGGGCTACGGCGCGGCGCAGATTGACCCCGACGCGCTGCTGTACTACCGTTTCGAGCGCATCGTCGAAGATATTGCCGCTTACTGCGAGCAGCTTCTACTGACCGACGCCGGCGGGCAGGATCGCGAAATTGGGATGCGGCAGTTGATGAGCCAGTTCCAGCCGGGCGCGGTGATCGACGTGGCGTTCCGGGCGGAATAATCAGAGGGGCGTTCAACCGAACGCCTCTGAGCTTGCTTACCGCGATAGGAAGTGCGCCATCTCGAAATAGTGATCGCCGATGGGGCGAAGCTGGCTGATGGCATCTTCCAGCGGGACCGGCTTCATTTCGCGCCCGCTGAGCGCGACCATCACGCCCGACACGCCATCGCGCACACACTGCACGGCTTTGACGCCCATGCGCGTCGCCAGCAGGCGGTCGAACGCCGACGGGCTGCCGCCGCGCTGGATGTGCCCCAGAATCGTCAGGCGGATTTCGAAGCCCACGTCCTGGCTGTCCTTGAGGAACGTAGCGAGGTCGGTCACCTTGTAGGGCGCGCCTTCGGCGACGACGGCGATGGCGTGCGATTTGCCGCGCACGTAAGCGTCGGAAAGCGCCTTCGCCACTTCTTCCATCGTCACCGGGCGTTCCGGCGTGACGACGATCTCCGCGCCGCCCAGGATGCTGCCCATCAGCGACAGATAGCCGCAGTTGCGCCCCATCACTTCGATCAAAAAGGCGCGCTGGTGTGATGACGCCGTATCGCGCAGGCGGTCGAGCGCGTCTAGGATCGTATTCAGCGCGGTGTCGACGCCGATGCACATATCCGTCCCGAAAATGTCGTTGTCGATGCTGCCGGGGATGCCAATCGTCTGAAAGCCGAGTTTGTGCAGGGCGAGCGCCCCGGTCAGGCTGCCGTTCCCGCCGATCACCACAATCGCGTCGATACCTTTTTCGTTCAGGCGGCGCAGCGCGCGCCGCTGCCCCTGTGCCGTCCTGAATTCGTCGTTGCGCGCTGTCTGCAATATCGTGCCGCCGCGCTGCAAAATGCCGCTCACTTCGACGCTGGTCAGCAGCTCGAAGTCGCCATTAATCAAGCCGGTGTAGCCCTGCCGCACACCGTATACTTCCATGTCGTATTCCATGCCGGTGCGCACCACCGCGCGAATTGCCGCGTTCAGCCCGGAGGAATCGCCTCCGCTGGTCATGACCGCAATACGTTTCACGAGCGTCTGCTCCCAATTAGTCTAAAGTTGTGCTGTGGGTATTTTAGCGCTGTGTCGGCTAAACGCTAGCGATAAGCTGAAGTTCGACCTTCTCCAGCTTTTCGAGTTTGGCGATCAGCTTCTCGTCGTAGCAGGTCGTGTCGTTCACGAATTCCATCAGGTGCGTTTCCACTCCGTCAGTGACGATCACGATCTCGAAGCGGTCTCGTCCGTGATAGGACTTCAGCGTGCCGATCAGGTGCTTCAGCCGGCGGCGGTCGCGCTCGGTGTCGCCGTTGCGGATGAAGCGCACCCGCAGCATGTGGGGTGGTGGCTCTGAATCGCCGGGCAGCGGCTCGACCGTCGCGAAGAACGCCTCGTCTTCGAATCCGGCTGGGGGTAGAGCATCGAACGGCGGCGGCTCGGTGCTGGTCGTGATGTACTCGCCGTCGCTGGTCGGCTCGGTGTCCTCGAACACCGTCGAGGCGGGGGTGTACGTTGTCGTTCGGGGCTGGTCGGCGTCGCTGAAGACGGCGGTGAATTCCTGCGAGACGGACTCGCAGATGATCTGCGGGTCGTTGCGCGAGCGGTCGAACTTGCCGGCGACGATCACGACCGCGCCTTCTTCCATCATCTCGGCGTACTGGTTCCACGTGCGCGGGAACAGCACCGCGTCGATGGTTCCGAAGCGGTCTTCGAGCGTGGCGACGCACATCATGTCGCGGTTTTTGGTCGGGATGCGGCGCAGCGCCGCGACCAGACCGACGAGGCGCACCGGCTTGTCCTGCGGTGTCTCGTCGGACTTGAGTTCGAGCGTGTTGATCAGGTTGCTGTCGCGCATCTGCTCCATCACCGGGTCGATGGGGTGGCTGGAGACGTACAGACCGAGCAGTTCCTTCTCCCAGTTGAGCATCTCGCGCTGGCTGACTTCCTCAGCCTGCGGCAGATTGTGCAGCAGGTCGTCGGTGGCGCTCTCGGTTTCCCCGAACAGACTCGCCTGCCCGACCTCTTTCGCCTTGTGACGGTCGGCGCTGTAGCTGACGATGCGGTCGAGCGCCGCGATCAGCGTGCGGCGGTTCCCCAGGCTCTTGAGCGCACCCACTTTGATCAGGCTTTCGACCGTGCGCTTGCCGATCACACGCAGGTCGAGCCGCTCGCAGAAGTCCTGCAGGCTGGTGAACTCGCCGTCGGCTTCGCGCTCGGCGATGATGTGCTGCAGCGCGCCCACGCCGGCGTTTTTGATCGCCGCCAAGCCGAAGCGAATGCCGCGCGTCCCGGCATCACTGGTGATGCTCGACTGTGTCTGGATGTCGAAATCAAGCTGGCTGTGGTTGATGTCCGGCGGCAGGATTGGGATATTCAGCCGCTTGCACTCGATCAGGAAGGTCGTCACCTTCGGGGCGTCGTCGAAGTAGACAGTCAGCAGCGCCGCCATGTATTCGGCGGGGTAGTGCGTCTTCAGGAAGGCGCTCTGGCACGAGATGACGGCGTAGTCGGCGGCGTGACTTTTGTTGAAGCCGTAATTGGCGAAAAACTCGATGTCGTCGAAGATTTTCCCGGCGGCTTCTTCGCTCACGCCACTTGCGGGACCATTCTTGAGGAAAATCTCGCGGTGCTTGAGCAGGTCTTCCTTCTTTTTCTTGGATACTGCCCGGCGCATCAGGTCGGCGTCGCCCAGCGAATAGCCGAACAACTCGCGCCCGATGCGCATGATCTGTTCCTGATACACCATGATCCCGTAGGTTTCTTCGAGGATCGGGCGCAGCTTGTCGTGATGATAGGTGACGGGTTCGTCGCCGTGCAGTCGCTTGTTGAACGTCGGGATGTAGTCCATCGGACCGGGGCGGTAGAGCGATGCCCCGGCGATGATGTGCTCGAAGCGGGTCGGCTTCATGTCGCGCAGCATCCCCTGCATTCCGCTGCTTTCAAACTGGAACACGCCGACCGTTTCGCCGCGCCCGAACATCTCGAACGTTTCCCTGAGCATTCGATCCTGTTCCGGGTCGCCGCTCGGTCGGTATGGGATGTTCGACATATCGTAGCGGATGCCGTGATGCTTCTCGATCAGGTCGCAGGCGCGGCGAAGGTACGTCAGCGTCGACAGCCCCAGAAAGTCGACCTTGAGCAAGCCGATGGATTCGCAGGTTTCCATTGGGAACTGCGTGACCTGCCGCAGCGTCATCGCGCCGCCGCCGTCCTCGCCGTCGTCATTGCCGCTGGATTTGGTCAGGCGGTGCAGCGGGATGTACTCGTCGAGCGGCTTGTCGGCGATGATCACGCCCGCCGCGTGGGTCGAAGCGTGGCGGCTGATGCCCTGCAGCGCTTCGGCGGTGTCGATCACCTGCTTGAGTTCGGGGACGGTGTTGTAGAGCGTCGTCAGTTCCGGGTTTTCCTCGACGTACACCTTGACTGGCTTCGGCTTCGGCTCGGTCGGGATCAGCCGCGCCGCCTGGTTTACCAGCGCCAGATCGACGTTCAGCGCGCGCCCCACGTCGCGGACGGCGGCTTTCGCACCCAGCGTCCCGAACGTGATGATCGCCGCGACCTTATCTTCGCCGTACTTGCGCGCCGCGTAGTTGATCATCTCGCCGCGTCGGTCGTCCGGGTAGTCGAGGTCGATATCGGGCATACTGACGCGACCGGGGTTCAGGAAGCGCTCGAACAGCAGGTGGTTTTCAATCGGGTCGATGTTGGTGATGCCCATGCAGTAGGCGGTGATGCTGCCCGCGCCCGAACCGCGCACGTTCCACCAGATATCGGCGTGGCGCGCGAACTCGCATAAGTCCCACACGATCAGGAAGTAGGTCTCGAAGCCCATCGTCGAGATGATGCCGAGTTCGTAGTCGAGCCGTTCGCGCAGCGCCGGGTCGTCGGCGCGGTCGCCATAACGCCAGCGCATCCCTTTTTCCGCCAGCGCCCGCACATACGATCCCGGCGTGTAGCCGTCCGGCACGGGGAAGATCGGCAGGTGATAGCCCTTGCGGTCGAGGTCGATCGCGCACATCTCGGCGATTTTTCGCGTGTTCCGCAGCGGCGAGCCGCCGTCGATGTGCCCAAAGGCGTCCCACATCTGCGCGGCGCTGCTCAGGAAGTAGCTGTTGTCGGTCATCCGCATCCGGTTGGCGTCGTTCTTGAGCGCGCTTGTCTGGATGCACAACAGCGTGTCGTGCGGGTCGTAGTCGTCTTCCAGCACGTAATGTACGTCGTTGGTGGCGACGAACTGCACGTCGTCTTTCCTGCCGATGTCGATCAGCCAGTTGTTGACGGTCTTGAGTTCGTCGATGTCGTGGTTTTGCAGTTCGAGGTAGAAATTTTCCTTGCCGAAGGTTTGCAGATACCAGTCAATCGTGTCGCGGGCTTCGCCTTCGCGCCCACCCATCACCGCGTCCGGGATCAGCCCGGCGAGGCAGCCGCTGGTGACGACCAGCCCTTCGGCATGTTCCGCTAGAAATTCGCGGTCGACGCGCGGGCGATAGTAATAGCCCTCAAGCTGGGCGGCGCTGGCGATTTTGAGCAGATTCCGATAGCCTGTCTCGTTCTTCGCCAGCAGCAGTTGGTGGAACGACTGGCGGTCGGCTTTCGGGTCGCGCCCGGTCATCGGGCGACCGGGCGGGCACAGGTAGCCTTCCATGCCGATGATCGGCTTGATGCCGGCTTTCCTGCACGCCTTGTAGAAGTCGATCACGCCGAACATGACGCCGTGATCGGTGATCGCCAGCGAGTCCATGCCCATCTCGGCAGCGTGCTCGACCAGCTTGGGAATCCGGCTGAACCCATCCAGCAGCGAGTATTCGGTGTGGACGTGCAGGTGGACAAATGGTTGGTCGGTCATCGTGCGCATTGGGCTTTCAATCAATACCCTGTAGTATACCCGGGCGCACATGCGCGGCAATTCGAATCTTGAAACCTGACGGCATTACCTGGGCGGCATTATCCCGCATTATAATCATGGGTGTTGGATATGATGGGGCACGACTGATGGCGAAGTTCTACGACCAGATTAGTGAACAGTTGCGGGAATTTATCGAGGCGCAGCACGTCTTTTTCGTCGCCAGCGCGCCGCTTAGCGCCGAGGGGCACGTCAATCTCTCGCCGAAAGGGCGCGACAGCCTGCGTGTGCTCTCGCCCAATCGCGTCGCCTATATCGACCTGATCGGCAGCGGCAACGAGACCTCGGCGCACCTGCACGAGAACGGCAGAATCACGATCATGTTCTGCGCGTTTGAGGGCGCGCCCCGGATTATGCGGCTGTTCGGGCGCGGGCGCACCATCCTGCCCGCCGACCCCGAATGGGAAGCGCTCAGCCCGCTGTTCCCAACCTACATCAACATGCGCCAGATCATCGTGGCGGACGTTGACATGGTGCAGACCTCGTGCGGCTACGGCGTGCCGTTCATGGACTACGTGGGCGAGCGCGATACGATGGATCGCTGGGCGGAAGCCAAAGGCGCGGATGGGCTGGTCGCCTACCAGGCGGAGAAGAATGTCCAGAGCATTGATGGGCTGGCGACGCCGCTCGGAATGGGGCTGACGGGGCATTGATCATGTGGGCAAAACGAGTTCTGCACCTCGTCACGGCGGCGCTGGTAGTGGTATCGACGTTCGGCGGGGTGGTTCGCGCACAGGACGGCAATCACTGCGCGGATAAGGCGGCAGTCGCTGCGGGAAGCAGCGCGCACGAGATCGAGTCCGGCGGGATGACGCGCGCGTACCAGATGTATGTGCCGACGGGCTACGATCCGGCGCAGCCGACGCCGCTGGTGATCAGCCTGCACGGGTTCGCCGGAAACCCGCGCGAGCAGGAGCGCGATTCCGGTTGGGATGCCATCGCCGAGCGCGAGGGATTCCTCGTCGTGTACCCGGCGGGCACCGGGTCGCCCGGACGCTGGAACGCCGGACAGCGCGAGATCCCCGGAGTTCGGGAGCGGGCGCGCGGTTTGTTCCAGCAGTTTCTGGGCGGCTTCTTCGAGACGGTGCAGGTCGATGACGTGGCGTTCATCCGCGACCTGATCGCCGAGCTTCAGGCATTTTACTGCATCGATCCGGCGCGGGTTTATGTCAACGGCATGTCCAACGGCGGTGGCATGACCAATCGCCTCGCCTGCGAAGCGGCGGACGTATTCGCGGCGGCGGGCATGGTGGCGGGCGCGTACACCGATTTCGGCGGCTGCGATCCGTCGCGCCCGATTCCCGTGATCGCCTTTCACGGCGTGAAAGACCCGATTGTGCCGTATGAAGGCGTGGGCGAAATCCGCTTCCCGGCGGTCGAATCATGGGTGGCGGACTGGGCAGCGCGTGACCAATGTAATGCTGTGCCGGAGACGATCCCCGATACAGTCGGC
>JADLHH010000403.1 GCA_020848855.1 Anaerolineae bacterium
AGAAGAACGGTTTTTGTCGCTCGCCCCACCGGTGTGGGAGAGGGACGGCTCACGAATGTGAGCCGGGTGAGGGGTTTTTCAACACCCTCTCAGACCCGCGCCTACCGCTAGCCCCATTTGAGTTGGTTTGACGGCAATATGCGATTGCCCCACTTCCTTCAAGGATTGTTGATGCCGCGGGCTGATGGTCGTGATATGGTTAAATGTGTAAGCGCTCCGGGTTATTGGAGCGCCTGCAAGAAGCATCGGCTTGATGGATTGAGGCATGACCATGACTACACTTGTCACTGTTGTCACACCCTGCTACAACAGCGCCGCGACTCTTGAAGCCACCATCCAATCGGTGCTTGGGCAGACCTACGCCGATATCGAGTATATCATCATGGATGGCGCTTCCCGCGATAATACGGCGGCAGTCGTCGAGAAGTACAGGGGGCGGCTGACGTTCATTTCCGAACCGGACAGCGGTCAATCGAACGCGATCAACAAGGGCTGGCGGCGGGCGCGCGGTCAGGTGCTGGCGTGGCTCAATGCGGATGACCAGTATTTGCCCGATACCATCGAAACAGCAGTACGTTATCTTGATGCACACCCCGAAGCGATGTGGCTTTATGGTTCGGCGAGGTCGATTGACGAGAACGGTAAACCATTCCCGTACCGGAACTATCGCGATGACTGGGATTACCGCAGCCTGGTCGAACTGGGATGCTTTATCAATCAGCCGGCGGTGTTTCTGCGCCGCGAGATTGTCGAGGAATTCGGCTATATCGACGAAAGCCTGCACTACGGCATGGACTACGAATACTGGCTGCGAATCGGGCGCAAGTACCCGGCGCATTACGTCCCGGCTGTGTCGGTGCAGGTCATTCGCGCGAGTACGACCAAGACCGAAAGCGGCGGCGTCCCACGTCTGCGCGAATACGAAGCGATTACGCGGCAGTACGGCGCAACCGATCTCCCTACGGGGCTTCATCACGAGTGGGGTTGGGTGTATGCCGAAGAATTATTTCAGCGCGTCAGGCGGGGAGAGTGGCGTGTCGCTGCCGGAGATTTCAGGCACATCTGGCGTTACCCGTCGACCCTGCCGCGCAGCTTTGTCAAGCTCTTCATCCGCAAATTCGTGCCGCGCCACGTCGAAACCCGGCTGCGGCAGCTTCTGATACGAAGGTACTGAGCTTACCGCTGTTCTGGTCGTTTTGCCGGGCAGCCGTTTGCTCACTTGGTGGACGACTGTGCTCGTGCATTGGCGCTCGACTTGGCGCGTTGAAGTTGTTCGAGCGCGCGGTCGCTGAGCGACGTATGCAGATACGTGTCGAGCAGCATCAGGCTTGCCAGCACGCGATGGGAGTTCGGCACCGCGCCGCCAATCAGCCGTCCCAGCAGGGGGCGCAGTTCGGCGCGCCCGCCCTGAAGCCATGCGGCGCGTAGGGTGTACATCCGCCAGTAGGTTTTTCGGGTTATCGGTTTCAGCCGGGCGATTTCTGGCGGCAGGTTTGGGAGCGCGAAGAATTTGTCGATCATGGCATCCCAATCGCTCCAGAAGTGCTCGACCTGCGAAACCGTTTTGCTGCTGTCATGCAGGCGATATGCCGCACGGATACCCGGTACGTACAGCAGCCTGAAACCTGCCGCCACCGCTCGCAGCCAGTAATCCACATCCATCAGGTAGTGGAGCGTTTCGTCGAATGCTCCGATGCTCTCGGTGACTGTCCGCCGCCAGAAGACGGTTTGCTGCGGGATGAACACGCGCCCCATCAACACCTGTTCGAGGTCGAATGCTTCCGCGCCATAATAGTTTTCTGCTATTTGACTGCCATCACTCCTGATATGGATGCAGTCCCCATAGACCAGCGCATAATCTGGATGCTGCCGGAACTCCTCCAGCGTTGCCGAAACCGCGCCCGGCAGCAGCAGATCGTCCGAATTGATGTAGGCGATGAATTCGCCGGTCGCCCACTTCAAGCCCTTGTTGATGGCATCCGACTGCCCGCGATCCGGTTCCGAAACCCACTTCATGCGCGGATCAGTACACTGTCGCAGAATATCGACCGTGCCGTCGGTCGAGCCGCCGTCCACGATCAGGTACTCCAGCGCCGGGTAGTCCTGCGTGAGCACGCTGTCTATCGTCGCCTGTATGTACCAGGCTTGATTGAACGAGGGCGTGATGATCGAGACGAGTGGCTCCATTCGATTCAATCCCGCTCGGCTAAAATCGCTTCGTACAGCGCGACATAACGCCGTGCTATATCCGGCAATGCGTGTTCTCGCCGAATTTTGGCAGCACTCTGCGCGGAAAGCTCGCGGTGGCGCTCGTCGTCCTCCAGTACCCAAACGATGCCGTTCGCCAGGTCGGCTGGTTCGTAAGGTTCCGCCATATAGCCGTTGATCTGATGCTCAATGAGATCAGGGATACCCCCAATGCGAAAACCAACGCAGGGGGTTCCGCACGCCATCGCCTCTAATACGACGTTCGGCAGGTTTTCCTGAAGTGAAGGGATGATCAGGACATCGGCAGCGGAATAAAGCTGACACAGCTTCATTTCATCGTTGATGCTGCCCAGATAATGCGGTGTTAGCCCCAAATCCTCAACGGGGGCATTGGGCGCATTTCCGAAAATCACCGCCTCTGCTCGATTGAACCATCCTTCGGTAGCGAGCTGATGAAGGGCAGGGCGAAGCAGGTGGAAACCCTTGTTATAGTCGCTTGTGCTTTGTACTGCGCCAAAAAGAATGAGCTTCTTGTCCTGGGGCAAATTCAGTGCAGTACGCGCGGCATACTTATCTGATGGCTTGTACAATGCCAAATCCAGCCCATATGGAATGACCTCGATACGCTTGTCATGAAGGAGTGTGCTTGAACGGGCGCATTCAGCAAGCCACCGACTTGGCGTAACGATAGTAATCCGCATTTTCGCATAGGACTGCTGTTTTTTCTCCAATCCCCAATGGCTAATGTCGTTATTTTTTGTCGAATGCAGCCGGGGGCATTCGCCGCATGTGTCTTTGTAGCGCATACAGTCAAATGGTAAGTGACAACCGCCGGTGAACGCCCACGAATCGTGCAGAGTCCAGACAACTACTTTGTTGACGTGTTGCATTTCACTGATTGGAATGAGTCCGCCTCCTATCCAGTGAAAGTGGAGTAAATCACTGGGGAGACGGTTCAAAATACGGGCGACCGGATAGGGCATCCAGTTGTTTGAAAAGACCAAATTGGGGGGTCGATCGGGATAGCGACGAAGTGGTAAGGGGTCAATGCGATGACTCAGGCGACGCATCCACTCACCCAATAAACCGGGAACCTCGTACACACTCTCACTGGCACTCGTCTTTTTCAGGACAAACATCCGCGATTCGACACCGATGCGGAGCATCCCTTGGTGTAAACGCTGCGCTGCTTTTGATGCGCCGCCGAATGACTCTAGCCAGTTAACGTGAAGAACCTGCAATATTGGCTCCTTATATACCGAAAATTCGGTGCAGCCGTCGGCGGATTCGGAAGATTGTATGCGGCAGCGGTCGGAGATGCTTATAGCGTTCCTGGTACAAACGGACACACTTCGGGTTTTCAATAGGTTCGGGCCAACGTTTCGGGATTGAGGCGGTTAGCTGAAGGACATTATTTTCCAACCCCTCTGCCGCTTTTGCATTCGTGGCAGTGTCGTCGAAGCCAATGTGATCAACCATGCTCTGGTGTGGGTGCAGAACCAGACCACCATTGAGGATATGCCAATAGATAAACCGAATCGCCCAGACATTCCAGTGGAGTTCCTGCTTTGCCATGAAGGGCAAATCTGCGCCGTAATGTGCCGGGTCGATGCCTTTGGCTTTACAGGCTTGCATCAGCTCCAGAGCCGTCTGGTCCATCCCTTCCCACGAGCGCGCCCAGGCGCCCCAGGCTAAAGATTGGAAACGCCCATCAAAATAAGGCTGCTCTCCGGCATCGTCAGGCGTAATGATTGGATGGTTGTACGCGGTCACGCTCATGACTCGCGGATCATCCTGGTAATGCTCCAGCGCCGCGCACAGGTACTGATATGTGCCCGGCACGCAGATGAGATCGTCCTCAAAGACGATGATTGCGTTGTGCTTTTTGAAGACTTCCGATACGCCGCCGAGGATCGACCGCCCCAGCCCCCAGTTCGTCTCGCGTTCGGTGAGGATGACCTCGCACCAATCGATGCTGCGCAGCGTTTTGCGTACCTCATCAACGGTGGGCTGCTGTTCCGGCGTTTTTGCACCGTCACTGAAAGCGTAGATTAAGGGGACCTGGTTTTCGCGCAGGCACGCGAGTGTTTGCGCCAGACGATCAACGCGCGCGTAGGCAAACAAAACAACGGGGATGACATCCGGGGGGCTGTATGGCTTCAAATCGAATCAATCCGTCTCTGCAACACTCGACCAGTTATTGTCGACCAGGAAATCGCCCCAGCCTTTCTCCCGGAGCACGCCGGTTCCGAAGAAATTTCCATCCTCGACATGGATTTGAAACGCCGATTGCAGCCAATCAGCGATCACCCCGTTTATTTCGCAGTAGATAGTACACGTATACGTACCTGAGCGCAGGTTCAGTTTGTGCCAGAGACATTCGAAATACCCGCTTTTCCCTACCTTCATCTGGCTATCGCCTGTATCGCGCGAACTCAGGTTTGTGAGTAAAATCCCTTGTGCGTTGAAAACGTTGAAATCGACATGAACGGTCGTATCCTGCAATGCGTAATTTGATGCGTAGTAAAATCGAAGCCGTACTCGATCCCCGCTAAGGACACGATCTACAGGGTCACCCAGATCGTTGCATACTTCAACGCGCGTAAACTGGAGACTCCCATCGCCCTTACGATCAAGGCGGTTCGATAAGTCCCCGGATTGAGTCGCCGATGCCTGCAAGTTCATATAGTAATTTATCGCTGTCTGAGTCTCGTCCCTACGCGCGATACGACCCCGGTCGAGCACCAATGTCTGTGAACATAGCTGCTGCACCGCCGCCATATTGTGGCTGACGAACAGCACCGTGCGTCCGCCATGCGCAACCTCGTTCATCTTGCCGAGGCATTTCTCCTGAAATTTGCTGTCGCCCACCGCCAGCACTTCGTCGACGATCAGCACTTCGGGGTCGAGGTGTGCGGCGACGGCGAACGCCAGCCGCATGTACATGCCGCTGCTGTAGCGCTTGGTCGGCGTATCCAGAAACTGCTCGACTTCTGAGAACGCGACGATTTCGTCAAACCGGCGCTGGATTTCCCGCCGTGTCATACCCAAAATCGCCCCGTTGAGAAAGATGTTCTCGCGCCCGGTCAGTTCGGGGTGGAAGCCGGTGCCTACTTCCAGCAGCGAGCCGACCCGCCCATATACGTCGGCGTAGCCGGTCGTCGGCTTGGTGATGCGCGACAGGATTTTGAGCAGCGTGCTCTTGCCCGCCCCGTTGCGCCCGATGATACCCAGCACTTCGCCCTGCTTTACGTCGAAGCTGATATCCTGCAGCGCCCAGAACGTTTCGTGGCGCGGCGCGCTGGCGCTGGTGAGTCGCTCGAACGGGCGCTTGACCAGCGCCAGCACGTCTTCCTGCAGCGTCCGGTACGTCCGCTGCGCCGCATGGGCGATCCGGTACGACTTCCCGATCCCGTCGACGTGAATGGCGATATCCGACCTCAGATCACGTCCGCGAAGTTGCGCTCGACGCGCTGAAACACCAGCGCCCCGCTCACGAACACGATCACGCCGATGACCAGCGAAAGCAGCACCGACGCCAGCGGGAAATCGCCGAGACCCAGCAGCGCCCAGCGAAAGCCGTCGATCACGCCGACCATCGGGTTCAATGCGTAAAAATTACGGGCGACGGACGGGATCAGGTCAATCGAGTACACGACCGGCGTCGCGTACATCCACACCTGCACGATGAACGGCAGCGCGTACATGAAATCCCGGTAATAGACGTTGAGCGCCGAGAAAAACAGACTGACTCCGATCGAGATCAGCAGGGTGAGCAGCAGCAGCAGCGGCAGCAGCACCAGGTTCGCCGTCAGCGGGATGCCGTACAGTACGATCAGCACCAGCATCACCACCAGCCCGACCGCGAAGTCGATCAGCACCGCCGCCGAACTGGCGACCGGGATCGTCATGCGCGGGAAGTAGACTTTCGAGATCAGCTTCGAGTCGCTGATCAGGCTGTTGCCTGCCCGCTGGAGCGCGCCCGAAAACAGGTTCCAGGGCAGCATCCCGGCGAACACGAACGGCAGGTACGGGACGCCGCTCGACGGCAGGTTGGCGAACCGCCCGAAGATCACGGCGAAAATCAGCGCGGCGACCAGCGGCTGCAAGATCACCCAGATGATGCCCAGTGCCGTCTGCTTGTAGCGCAGCTTCACATCGCGCATGGCGAGGATGTAGAGCAGGTCGCGGTACGTCCACAACGTCCCGATTTCGAGCGTCGCCCATCCCCGTTCCGGCTGGACGCGAATCCGATGCCGCGACGGTTGGGGCGCGTGCTCAGCCGGAGAATTTGAAACTCGATCCGTACTCAACAGCGAAAAAGCCTTCGTCCAAAGGTGGCGGAAACCATCTTGATTATCCTAGAACATCGGAATGAATTGCAAAAGGGTTTATCGCGGCGGCCGCGCGCAGTTGAAGCGAAGCGCTCGCTTATCCTCGCTTCAGGATGGGTTTCCCTTCAGGATGACGTTTTTCATGTGGTCGCGTGTGCCGCATCCGGCGTTCTCGTCAGGCTGCGGATGGCGCAGCGGGAGGGGAACGACGCGCCGGCGCTGCGATCCCTGTGCAGCGCTGCACATGATCTCAGTATAGGCGCGAAACCGGAATTGCCAAGAGACACCTGTCCGACGGATGTACACTTTTTTGAGCCGGGCAGCGACCCAACGGTCGCCGCACCATAATGGCTTCACGGTCGCAGTCGCCCATCGGCGAGGCGCAAGCCCATCTGCTCCAGCGTCTCCCGAATGCCGTCTTCGAGCGGCGTATCGTAGACCGTCGGGAAGTGGCGGCGCAGCTCGGAGTCGTCGAAGCCTTCAGGAAACGGCAGCCGCTTTTCGGCGACGGTGATCGCCGCCTGCGGGCGGAAGCGGCGGATCAGGTCGGCGACGGTCTCGACCGACACCGGCACGCCCCCCAGGTTGAACCCGAACGCACCATCGAGCGGGTACAGCGCCGAGTCGATGAACTGCTGCGCCACGTCCGACGCCCAGTGAAACTGCATCGTCCCGTTGAAAGTGATGCTATAAGGCACGCCGGCGACGGCGGCTTGCATGGCGTAGGTCGGCTCGCTCGTCAATCCCTGGTCACGCCCCAGCCCATAGACGGTGTACGGGCGCAGCGCCGTGCTGCTGATCTGGTAATCCTGCCAGTAAACGCGAGCGATGCCTTCGTCGGCGACCTTGTATACGCCGTACAGCGTGTGCGGGCGGAAAGGCGCGTCCGCCGCCAGCAGACCGGGCGGGTATTCGTCCGGCTTGCCGTACACCGCGATTGACGAGGCATAGGCGACGTGCCGGAGTCCCGCCTGTTTCGCCGCCTCGAAAATGTTCACCGTGCCGACGACGTTCACCTGCGCGCCCAGCACCGGGTTGGCGCGGCAGAACGGAACCTGCAGGGCGGCAAGGTGGATGATGTGGGTGACGCCGTGCGCCGTCAGCGCCGCCGACACCTGCTGCGTGTCGGTCAGGTCGCCGCGCACAAAGCGGATGTCGGCTTGCTCGTCCGGCGTCAGCAGCAGATTGACGCGGGCGCGGTTGTCGCTCAGGTCGAAGCTGACGACCTGTTCGCCGCGCCGCCGCAGGTGATACAGCGTCCACGCGCCGATGCAGCCCATCGCCCCGGTGACGAGAAAGACCCGTTGTGTATCAGGCATCGCGCACCACCGTTTCTAGCCGCCGGTATAAGCGACAACGTCGATTTCCACCAGCATCCCGCCCAATAACTGGCTGCCGACCGTTGTGCGCACGGGCTTGGGGTCGGGGAAATGCTGCGCGTAGACGGCATTGAAGCGCGGAAACAGGCTGAGGTCGTTGAGATGCACGGTCGATTTGACGACGTCCGACATCGACGCGCCCGCCGCTTCGAGGAGCGCGCGGACATTTTTTAGCGTCTGTTCGGTCTGCGCTTCGATGTCGTCGCCAGCCAGCGCCCGCGTCGCCGGGTCCAGACCGCCCTGCCCGGAGATGTACACGAAATCGCCGGCGCGGATCGCCTGTGAATAAGCGCCGCCGGGGCGGGGCGCGTTGTCGGTCACGACTGCCTGCTTAGGCATGGCACATGGTCTCCTGTATGTCTGGCGCAAAGGATACGGCACCAGTCTACCACCCCTCGGCGCGAATTACCCGCGTGGTATGGTTTGCCTCAGGATAATCGCATCAAATTTCACACAGGGTTTCCAATGGTTCACAACGCTCTTGTAGGGGCGAACCCACGTGTTCGCCCGTCGGGGCAGACACACAGGTCTGCCCC
>JADLHH010000404.1 GCA_020848855.1 Anaerolineae bacterium
CGCATGTTTCGCGGCTTCTTCGTCAAGCGCGGGTTCATCGAAGCGCGTTACCTGCCGCTGTTGATCTACGGCGTGGCGCTGGGCGGCGGCTTTCTGTACGCGACGCATCTCTACCAGACAGGTGTCATCGATATCGGCGGGCTGATCGCTTACGTCGGATTGTTCAACATGATGCGCTGGCCCGTATTCGCATCGATCTTCGCGTTTACACTGGTGCAGCTTGGCGTCGCCAGCGCCGAACGAATTCTGGGGATCATCCAGGCGGAGACGGATATCGACGAGAACCTGAGCGGCTACAGCGCCGAAGTCAAGGGTGATATCCGGTTTGAGAACGTGAGCTTCGGCTACGAAGACGGCACAGTGCTGCAGGGCATCAATTTCCACGTCGAGCCGGGGCAGACCATCGCCATCGTCGGGGGTACGGGTTCGGGCAAGTCGACCCTGACCGAACTCATCAACCGCACGTATGACGCGACCAAAGGTGAAATTCTGATCGACGGCGTGGATGTGCGTGAGTGGAACCTGACGAGTCTCCGCTCACAAATCTCGAAGATAGAGCAGGACGTGTTCCTGTTCTCGCTCAGCCTATACGAGAACATCGCTTTCGGCGCGCCCAACGCCACGCACGAGCGGATTGAGCAGGCGGCGCGTGAAGCGCAGGCGCACGACTTCATCCTATCGTTCAGCGAAGGTTATGAAACCGTGGTCGGCGAGCGCGGCGTCACCCTGAGCGGTGGTCAACGGCAGCGCATCGCCCTCGCCCGCGCCTTCCTGAGCAACCCGCGCATCCTGATCCTCGACGACTCGACCAGCGCTATCGACAGCGCCACCGAAGACGAGATTCAGAGGGCGATCCGGCGAGCACAGCAGGGACGCACCACCCTGCTCATCACGCACCGGGTGTCACAGATCCGCTGGGCAGATCAGAGATTGGTACGGGAGCACGGGAGGCTGGTGGCGAGCGGCACGCACGACGAACTGCTGCGCCGGTCGCCGCACTACCGCCGCATCTTCGCCCGCTACGATATCGAACTGCCGCCGCTGGTAACCGAACAAGCGCAGACTGCCTAAGGAGACTGCATGGGCTTTATTATGGATGGACTCGATGCCGAGTCCTACGACCGCGAGTACGGTGATCGTTATCTCGTCGCCCGAATGGTGAGCTATTTCCGTCCGCACCTGCGCAGCATGGGGGTCGTGGCGGTGACAATCGTGCTGACTTCGCTGGTCGATACCAGCCTGCCGATCCTGATCTCGCGGGGTATTGACCACCTGCAGCAGGACCAGACAACCGACCTGCTTCCCTACACGATCATCATCACGGTGGTCGCCAGCACGTCGTGGCTGTTCAACTTCGTGCGGCGCTGGCTCTCGGCGCGGGTCGTCGGCGACGTGGTGCTGCGCGTGCGCGAAGATGCATTCGACGCAGTGCTGAAGCGCGACCTGTCGTTCTACGACACGATTGCGTCGGGCAAGATCGTCAGCCGCATCACGTCGGATACGCAGTCGTTCTCGAATGTGGTCACGCTGACGCTCGACCTGATGAGCCAAATCCTGCTGATCTTCCTGCTGATCGGCTACCTGTTCCTGATCGACGTACGGCTGACGCTGTTCACGCTGGTGCTGGCGCCGTTCATCATCATCACGGCGCTGTCGTTCCGCAAGATCGCCCGTGAGACGGTCACGCAGTCGCGGCGCGTGCGGGCGATTGTCAGCTCGCATATTCAGGAGACGGTCAGCGGTATCGGCGTTGCCAAAACATTCCGGCAGGAGCGCGCAGTCTACAACGAGTTTCTGGACGTGAACCAGCAGTCGTACCGAGTTAACCTGCGGACAAATTTCGTGTTCAGCGCCATCTTCCCCATTCTGAACATCATCGCCGGCGCAGGCACGGCGATACTGGTATACTTCGGCGGCGAGACCGCGCGCTCCGGCGGCTTGTCGCCGGGCAGTTGGTATCTGTTCATTCAGGGAATCGCGCTATTCTGGTTCCCGCTGACCAGCATCGCGTCATTCTGGAGCCAGTTCCAGCTTGGTCTGGCGGCGGGCGAGCGCGTATTCGGGCTGATCGACGCGGAGTCGAAGGTGGTGCAGACCGACAGCGTCAAGCTGCCGCAAATTCATGGGCAGATCGACTTCGAACACGTCAACTTTCAGTATGTCGACAATGAGGGCGTGCTGGACGACTTCTCGCTGCACATCCGGGCGGGCGAAACGCTGGCGCTGGTCGGGCATACCGGCGCGGGGAAGTCGAGTCTCGGCAAGCTGGTGGCGCGCTTCTACGAGTTTCAGGGCGGCGAGATTGCGATTGACGGACAGGACATCCGCACCCTCAATCTGAACAACTACCACAAGCGGTTGGGGATTGTGACACAGACACCGTTTCTGTTCGACGGCACGGTGCGCAGCAACATCCGCTACGGCAAACGCGGCGCGACAGATACCGATGTGGAGCGCGCGGCGTATCACATCGGCGGCGGCGACTGGATCACCAGCCTGCCGGACGGCCTCGACACCAAAGTGACCGAACGCGGCGCGAATCTGTCGATGGGTCAGCGGCAGTTGGTGGCGCTGGCGCGCGTGCTGCTGCAAAACCCGTCGATCTTCATCCTCGACGAAGCGACGGCCAGTGTCGATCCGCTCACCGAAGCCTTGATTCAGGAAGGGCTGGACGAAGTGCTGAAAGACCGCACCTCGATTGTCATCGCGCACCGGCTCTCGACCATCAAGAACGCTGACCGGATCATCGTCCTCAGCAAAGGGAAGATCATCGAAGAAGGCACGCACGACTCGCTGCTGCGCAAGGGCGGCCACTACGCCGACCTGTACAACACCTACTTCCGCCACCAATCGCTGGACTACATCGAACAGTCGCGCGAACTGACGGCTTGATCTACGGCGAGGTGAGGCATTGCTTCAGGCGAAGTGAGGCCTCACTTCGCTTTTTGCCTTATACTTGTGCTTATCAGCCATACATAGAGCATGAGTCGTGCGTGAGGAAAAACGGCATGAAACTTGTGGAGATCACTTTGCAGCTTCCCGAAGAACTGGTGCGTGATGCCCAAGAGTTCAATATCTTGACAAGCGAACAGGTAGCGGAACTCGTGCAGGCAGAGGTAGATCGCCGTGTGCTGGAACTGGTGAACGCCGAAATCCATGCCTATCGCGCCGAAAAAGCCGGGCGGCAAAGCGGCA
>JADLHH010000405.1 GCA_020848855.1 Anaerolineae bacterium
GCGCAGTCTGCGCGGGGGAATCGGTCGCACAGCGGGTGACGGTTGCCATGCACACGGTCTACGCCCTGTCCGGAATTCCGTGTCAGTCGCGCTGGACGCAGATCGCCGCAGACGGTGCGCGGACATTGTGAAATTGTTGACAAATAAGGGGCAGATTTCTATACTCTGCGCTATTCTATTCTCTCAAACCAACACTCGGTAATTGACGTAAGGGCACGACATGTCGTGCCTCTACCTGAAAAATGTTCTGTTGTTCTGACACGAAATAAATCTTACGAGCCGGACGGAAAGAAGGCGCTGCTGTGTCTGAAGTGGTACGCAATTACATCGGCGGGCACTGGGTGGAGACGGGCGAGACGTTCGCCACGTACAACCCGGCGACGGAGGAATTGATCGCGCCGGTAGCGAAAGCCGGGGCGAGCGATGTCGCCGCCGCTGTGAAAGCCGCCAAAGCCGCCTATAAGGACTGGCGGCTCGTGCCCGCGCCGCGCCGGGGCGAGGTGCTGTATCAGGTGGCGGCGCTGCTTCAGGAGCGCAAGGAAAGCCTCGCCCGACTGATGACGCAGGAGATGGGCAAAGTCCTGTCGGAAGCGCGCGGCGACGTTCAGGAAGCTATCGACATGGCGTTCTACATGGGCGGCGAAGGGCGGCGGATGCTCGGCTACACTGCGCCGGTCGAAATGCCGGAGAAGTTCGGCATGGCGCTGCGCGACTCGGTCGGCGTCATCGGCTTGATCACCCCCTGGAATTTCCCGGTCGCCGTGCCAAGCTGGAATATCCTGCCGGCGCTGGTCGCCGGAAACACGCTGGTCTGGAAGCCGAGCGAGGAAACCCCGGCGGTTTCGGCGGCGTTCGTGCAGGTGTTCATTGACGCCGGGCTGCCTGAAGGCGTGTTCAACCTGGTGCTGGGCGCGGGCGAAGTGGGCGCGGCGCTGGTCGAACATCCCGACGTGCGAGTCATCTCGTTCACCGGCTCGACCGATACCGGACTCAAGGTGTACACCAAAGCCGCCAGCCTCGGCAAGAAAGTCTGCCTGGAGATGGGCGGCAAGAACGCGATCATCGTGCTGGACGACGCCAACCTCGATCTGGCGATCAAAGCCGTGACCTGGAGTGCCTACGGCACGACCGGGCAGCGCTGCACGGCAACCAGCCGCCTGATCGTCCAGAGCGGCATCAAGCCGAAGCTGGTCGAGGCGTTGGTCGAACGCGCCCGCGCTTTGAAGGTTGGCTACGGCATTGAAGAAGGCGTCGAAGTTGGTCCGCTGGTCAATCGCAAGGCGCTGGACAAGGTCGAATATTACGTCAGCGTGGGGCAGGGCGAAGGCGCGACAGTCGCCGTCGGCGGCGCGCGCCCGCAGATCGAGAAAGGCTATTTCTACCAGCCGACGCTGTTCGCCGACGTGAAGCCGGATATGCGCATCGCCCGCGAGGAGATTTTCGGTCCGGTGCTGTCGGTGATCGAAGTCGACTCGCTCGAACAGGCGATTGAGGTCAATAACAGCGTGGTCTACGGCTTGTCGAGCAGCATTTTCACCGAAAATGTCAACGCCGCTTTCCGTGCCATCCGCGACCTGACGACCGGGATCGTCTACATCAACCACGGCACGACCGGCGCGGAAATCCAGTTTCCGTTTGGCGGCACGCGCGGCACGGGCAACGGCTTGCGCGAAGCCGGGCAAAGCGCGCTGGACAGCTTCACCGAGTGGAAGTCCGTTTATGTCGATTACAGCGGGCGCTTGCAGCGCGCGCAGATCGACAACCGCCAGAATCCATCCTGACCAATTATGAAGATGGAGATCATACTTTTGTCGCGGAAAATTCCTGGAACTTAGGTTAAAATAGTCAATGATGGACATTAATCCAATTTACTGGGACTCGTCATACGAAATTGTGCTACGGTTAATCGACACGTATCCCAACGTGGATGTCGAAACCGTCGGCACTGGACAGCTATACGAATGGGTCGTATCGTTACCCGAATTCGCGGACGATCCATCTCTGGCAAATGAAGGAATCCTCAACGATATTCTCCGCGAATGGTATGAGGAGGTTAGCTCTGCATGAGCGAGTTGAAACTGAATGAACTGCATGACACGGAATTTCCCGTTCCGAACGATATGCAGGGTAATCTTGCCATCACCAGCCTGAGTCGTATCTACAACTGGAGCCGCCGCTCGTCGATGTGGCCGATGTTGTTCGGGCTGGCTTGCTGCGCGATCGAGATGATCGCCACTGCCGCGTCGCGCTATGACCTGGCGCGTTTCGGCATGGAAGTCATGCGCGCCAGCCCGCGCCAGTCCGACCTGATGATCGTCTCTGGCACGGTGACCAAGAAGATGGTCGTGCCGATTGTGCGCCTGTACAACCAGATGCCGGAGCCGAAATACGTACTGGCGATGGGTGCGTGCGCCAGCGGTGGCGGTCCCTTCAAGGAGGGCTACAACGTCGTGTCGGGCATCGACCAGTACGTGCCGGTGGACGTGTACGTGCCGGGCTGCCCGCCTACGCCGCAGGCGCTGCTGTACGGCTTGATCTCGCTTCAGAAGAAGATCGACGGGCAGTCGCTCTCGAATATGGACGACGTGCCCTGGTACGGCGTCGGTCCGTCCGACCCCGTGCCGATCCCGGTGCTGGGTCCCGACATCATTGACCCGCGCCAGATGGAACTGATCCGCCAGCAGGCGGAGCGCGCCGCGCGCGGCGAATCGTATGGCGTGCGCGAACTGCCCGCGGCGGCGGTTGAAACTATTGAGAAGGCGAAGGCGAAAGTCGCGGCTGCCAAGCCCGCTGCTGCCGTCGCCGCGACGGTGGCGACCGCTGCCGAAGGCGTCGCGGATGA
>JADLHH010000406.1 GCA_020848855.1 Anaerolineae bacterium
TATTCCGGTTTTTTGTTTCATATATTGATCGTTCGGCGCGCCATCGACAGCCCGTAATCCGGCAGTTTTTGTGCGTTCAGGACGCATGTCTTAAGCAAGCCCAGCGTTCGCCTCGTGTTACAATTTTGGAATGTGCGTAGGTTTCGTGTTAGGAGGAAGGTTAAAGCCCTCCTTTGTACGCTGAAACATGAATTTCCTGAATTTTCGCGGGTTTTGAGACGTTGTAAGCAGATTGTTGCACAGGGCGATTTATTGTGTAACCGTAGTTATCAGGTGCTTTTACATCGGGATTGTAAATGGTCAGAATATTACTGGTCGAAGACCAGGCGAGCCTCCGCAGGCTCGTGGGCGAAGTTCTTGAGTTCAGTGGCTATCAGGTGACAGCCGTCGCTGATGGACGTGACGCGCTGGGGCTGCTGTACTCCGGAGAGGTTTGCCCTGACCTGATTTTGTCCGACTTACTCATGGACTCGCTTGGTGGGGCGGAACTGCTGGACGCCGTGCGCAGCGAATGGCTGTGGCGGGATATCGCCTTTGTAATGATGTCCGGGCAGGATCAGCTCGTCGCGCTGGGCGAACAGCTTCGTCACGAGGTGGACGGCTATATCGCCAAGCCGTTCGGCATCAAGGAAATTCTGGGCGCTGTGCAGCAGGCGCTGGCGCGGCATCAGAATAAAGACACAGATCAGCCGAACGACCTGCCCGGAGACGCCCAGCGCCTCGCCTAGCTTCGGACACTCGCCGCAGCCCGTCAATGACTGACGGGAAGCACGCGAATCCTACAGCAATATCCCCTGCACGTTTCCGTGTCCCCGCCGAGCACCTTCACGTTGCTCGATTAGTGCGCGAAGTAGCCAAAGTCGATATAGCCGCAGCGTTCATCGGGCTGCTCGCACGGCGCAACCCCGTGGTCTTTGAAGATGAATATGCGCTTATCGTGGCGCTTCAGCTTCTTCTTGAGATTGTTCCACTGTGATTTGCTCGGTGTCTCGACGTTCCCAAGATACGCGAGGCTGAAAACCACCCGGAAATGTCCATCTTCGAACGGAATCAGGCGGCGGAAATAGGTTTTTTCTGGCGCGTTCGGGTGTGAGAGCGCCTGAGTCAGGAAGGCGGCGACCGTTTCGGATGAACGATGCTGAAATTCGGGCAGTTCTTTCACAGGGAGATACCTTACGACGCGCCAATCGGCAGCAGACTAAGATCACCGTGCGTTGTGACCAGCGCGCGAATCAGCCAGCCGACTTCTTCCGCAAATGCCACCCGGAGCCACGTCCCGTCGATGTCACTGCGTCCGTCCGCCTGCAGCGACGTTTCATACGGAACCACGCCGATCACCGGCGATTCCAGCAGCGGGTCGGCATGGAGGTTCACGTTGTAGCGCGTGACGACTTCCACCGTGTCCGGCGGCTCTTCCGTTTCGTCATTATCCTCTGGTTGAGCAACGTCGATATCTTCTATCGCACCGGTCAGGGAAACGACGAAAAATGCGACCCAACCAGAGGTATCCCCGTAAGCGATACGCAGCCAGCGGTCGTCAGCGCTGCGTCCGGTCACGTCCGCCGTGCTGCCTGCGTCCAGATCGCCCAGCGAAACGTAATCCAGCCCCGGACCGGTACGCACATTGACGGTTCGGTACGCCGTGACGTATATATCGGTCGAAGCGCTTGGCGCGGGCGACGTGGGCGGGGGCGGTACGTTAGCTTGTCCATCACGCGGCGCGACAATTTCCAGACCGGTGGTGGGACTTAACACCGTCACCGTGAAGTAAGCAACCCAACCTTCGCGCCCGTCGAAGGCGACGCGCAGCCAGTTACTGTCTTCATCACTCCGCCCGGTAACCTGCACCTCGTCGCCGCTGGTCAACTGACCGATAATGTCGTATTGTGTACCAGGACCGCTGCGCACGTTGACGGTTCGGTACGCCTGAGCCAGAACGCTGTCCTGCGCCAGTACGGCTCCGGCTACCAGCGTCGCGGTCAAGAGCGACAGGGCGAATTTCATGCACTTGATCATGAGCAACTCTCACGTACCTGACAACCGGCGGACAAGCCGCCGCGACAGAATTGTAATCCCGATCACCCGCAAAAGACTACGGTCAGTCACCGGATGAAGCCTATATACCGTTGTGAAGCCGAAGTCACCGAGGGACTGGAGTTCATCAGCGCTGCCGAGCTGAGGCGAATCGGTGCGACCGATATTGAACAGCGTCGCGGCGAAATTGGCTTCCAATTTTCGGGCGAACTCGCCAGGCTGCTTAGCCTCAGAACCGTTCAATCGGTCTCACTGGTGCAGGCATACCCCGTCCCGCGTCCACGCGCACTGCTCAGCAACGAATATCTGCCGCTCCTGATCGGTCAGATCGAGGCAGCGCGTCGCCTCTCGCCGCCGGATGCGTATCGGACATTCGTGATTGCCGCCGCCGGGTCGGATTCGTCGGTGATGCAGCGCATCAGGACGACCATCGCCGAAAAGACCGGGTTAGCCTTCGGCAGCGACAAGGGCGACCTGTGGATACGCATTCGCCCAGGTGCCGGGAGTCAGGTGAAGGCGTCCGGGTGGGAAACACTCGTCCGGCTGACGCCGCGCCCGCTGGTGACACGTCCCTGGCGTATCTGCAACCTGGAAGGCGCGCTCAACGCGGCGACCGCCCACGCCATGATCGAACTGACGCGCCCGCAGCCCGCCGATGTTTTCCTGAACCTCGGCTGTGGCTCCGGCACGCTGATGATCGAGCGCCTCGCGCACAGCCCGTGTGAACTCGCGCTCGGCATCGACCTCGATTCCGCGAATCTGCGCTGCGCCCGCGCCAACATCGACGCCAGCGGCAGCACCAGGACGCTGAAGCTTCTGTTGGCGGATATGGCACTCCTGCCGGTGCCAGCCGACACGGTCAGCGCCTTGTGTGCTGATCTGCCGTTCGGGCAGTTGAGTGGTTCGCACGCGGCGAACCAGCAACTGTACCCGAAGATGCTCGCTGAAGCCGCCCGCGTTGCCCGCAGCGACGCCCGCTTCGTCCTGATCACGCACGAAGTCCGCTTGATGGAGAGCCTGCTGAGGTCGGATCGTAACTGGCTCACCGAGCGGGAAATCCGCGTGAACCTGCGTGGTTTGCACCCGCGTATCTATGTTCTCCGGCGCTCAGTCTGAACGCACCAGCCACATGAACTGATACGGTTGCAGCCGGACAACGCTGTTAATCGTTAGCCCCTCGCCCGTCAGCAGGTCATACGCCTCGTAGATCGGGAACCACTCGTTCTGTATTGTACGCGGATCGACCTGCTGCGAGAATTCGGAGAAGTTCGCTAGCACCAGCAGCGTATTATGCCGGGTGTAGCCCAGCACCGCCGGGTTGCCGGTGAAGATGAAGTGGGTTTCGCCGTCCGCCAGCGCCGGCGTCGCCTTCCGCAGTTGGATCAAATCGCGCAGCGCGCCAAATAGCTGCCCCTCGTCGGTCGTTTCGTCGAAGCGCCGCTCATAGCGTTCTGTGTCCGCCGCCGGTCGATGCACCCAGCGGCTGTCATCAGCTTTGTCGGGGTCGTCACGGTAACGGTAATCGTTCAGCGTCCCGATCTCGTCGCCGAGGTAGACCAGGGGGATGCCGCCGACACTCAGAATAATGCTGTGGATCATGATAATCCGCTGCAGCGCTGTCGCCCGGTAGGCTGCGTCGCTCAGGCGGATCGCTTTCTCAAGTCCCGCCAGCGATGCCGTCGTCCCCGAAATGCGCATATCCAGCGTGCGCGGGTTGAAGTTGAACGGCAGCCCGGTGGCGAAACTGCCGGGAAACCGCCCCAGATAAAACAGGTTGAGGAAATAGCGGTGGTCTGCCGGGTTGATGCCCATTTCCTCGGCGTCTTCGTCGGCGAAGCCCCAGCCGATGTCGTCGTGCGAACGCACATAGTTGATCCATGCGCAGCCCGGCGGCAGCCCGAACTGCTTGTTCATTGTGTGTCGCAGAAAGTCGGTATTGCGCGTCGCCAGCGCTTCCCAGATCGCCACCATCAGGATCGGGTTATACGAAAGCTGGCACTCGTTCGAATCGACATAGCTGCGCACGTGCAGCGGGTGAACAATCGCCTCGGATTTGAACAGCAGGGCAGGGGCAGCCATTCGCGCGAAAGCATTGAACGCCCGGATGATCATGTGCACCTGCGGCAGATTTTCGCTGTTCGTCCCCATTTGCTTCCAAACAAACGGCACAGCATCCAGCCGCAGTATTTCCGCTCCCTGGTTCGCGAGGAACAGGATTTCGCTCAGCATCGCCCGGAACACTTCAGGATTCTCGTAGTTGAGGTCCCACTGGTTGTTATGGAACGTCGTCCACACCCACTGGTTGATTTCGCCGCGATACGTAAAGCTCCCTGGCGCCTGTTCCGGGAAAATCTCGCGCAGCGACGGCTCGTACTGGTCGGGAACGGATCGGTCGGGGAACATGCGGTAGTAAGCCTGATACTGCCGGTCGCCACCCAGCGCTCGCTGCGCCCATTCGTGTTCGTCGGAGGTGTGGTTGAACACCACGTCCATGCACAGACTGATGCCGTGCTCGCGCAGTTCAACGGCAAGATCGGCAAGCTGCGCCATCGTCCCCAGCGCCGGGTTTACTTCGCGAAAGTCGCTCACCGCGTAGCCGCCGTCGTTCTGCGCGTCCGGTGTGCGGTACAGCGGCATCAGGTGGAGATACGTCAGCCCAAGTTCCTCGAAATAGGGTATCCGCCCCCGCAGCCCATCGAGAGTCCCCGCAAACAGGTCGACGTAGCAGACTGCGCCCATCATCGTCTGGCTTTGAAACCAGTCCGGGTCCGCGCTGCGTTTCATGTCGAGCGCCTTCAGTTCCGCCGACCGCCGGATGAATGCCGCCGCCGCTGTACGCAGCGCATCTTCCAGATGATAGAAGAAGTCGTAGTGACCGCCGTACAAGCCGAAGTACATCCGAAACGCGTCGGCGAAGTGCGCCTTGACCCGCTCCAGGAATACCGCGCCTTCGGGTTCGCCAGTCAGCGCCGCTTCCAGGCGTGGCAGCAGCCGCGCCAGTGTCAGTTCCGCTTGTTCGTCCAGCCAGATTTTGCCCCCAAACATCGACACGCTCCTATCCTGGCAACCGAACCCCAGTGGTTATCGCCGCTCGTCACGCTGGAGCCGCAGGCGCTATTGTACTCACAGACTGCCGACGGTGCGAGGCTGCGGCATTCGCCCAAAATGATGCCATCACGATTCGCAACCGCGCCCAAAACGCTCTACGATCATGCCATTTGACACTTAGGGGGATTCATGAGCAACATTGCACGACTCAATCGGCTTTTCGGCGCGGACGGCAAATGCTTCGACGTGGCAGTCGATCATGGCTTTTTCGGCGAACGCAGCTTTCTGGACGGTATCGAGGATATGTCGAGCGTAGTCGCCACGCTGGCCGATGCCAATCCCGACGCTATCCAGCTCAGCGTCGGGCAGGCGCCGCTCCTGCAGAATATCCCCGGCAAAGCAAAGCCAGCGCTGGTGCTGCGTACCGATATCGCCAACGTCTACGGCAAAACCCTGCCGAAGACCCTGTTCAGCCACGTGATTCACGAGCCGCTCGAACAGGCGCTCCGTCTGGATGCTGCCTGCGTCGTGGTCAACCTGTTCAACTTGCCAGACCAGCCGGATGTTTACAGCCAGTGTGTGCAGAACATCGCTCAGCTCAAGCCGCTCTGTGAGCGCTGCGGGATGCCGCTGATGATCGAGCCGCTGGTGATGAAGGACAACCTGAACGCGGGCGGCTACATGGTTGACGGCGACATCGACAAGATTCTGCCGCTGGTCAGGCAGGCGGTCGAACTCGGCGCGGACATCATCAAAGCTGACCCATGCGACAATCCCAGTGAATACCATCGCGTAATCGAGATCGCGGGTGGTAAGCCGGTGTTAGTGCGCGGCGGCGGTAAAGTCTCGGAAGCCGAAATCCTGCGCCGCACCCACGAATTGATGGGGCGGGGAGCAAAGGGCATCGTCTACGGTCGCAACGTCATCCAGCACGCCAACCCGGCGGGTATGACACGAGCGCTAATGGCAGTTGTCCACGACGGCGCTTCGCCCGACGCCGCGCTCAAATATCTGGAGGCGTAGATGCCAAAAGCGAGCAAAGTCATCCGTTTCGGCATCATCGGCTTAGGGTTGATGGGACGCGAGTTCGCTAGCGCTGCCGCACGCTGGTGTCATCTGCTCGATCTCGACTTCGTCCCGCAGATCACTGCCATCTGCGACACCAACCCCAGACTCGCAGCATGGTTTGAAGACAACTTCGAAACTATCCGCGTCAGCACCACCGACTATCACGATCTGCTGAACAGTGACGAAGTTGACGCTGTCTACTGCGCCGTCCCGCACAACCTGCATCAGCAGATGTACATGGATATCATCCGCGCCGGTAAGCACCTGCTCGGCGAGAAGCCGTTTGGCATCGACCTGAACGCCAACCGTGCCATCCTAAATGCCATTCACGAGAACCCTCAGGTCGTCGTCGCCTGTTCCTCGGAATTTCCATTCTTTCCCGGCGCGCAGCGTTTGATCGGTTTTGTTGAGGAAGGGCGCTTCGGGCAGATCATCGAGGTCTCGTCCGGGCTGCTGCACAGCAGCGACCTGGATCCGAACAAAAAGATCAACTGGAAGCGCATGATCGCCATCAACGGCGAGTACGGCTGTATGGGCGACCTGGGAATGCACGCTCTGCATCTGCCGCTTCGCTTTGGCTGGCTCCCGGAGCGCGTTTACGCTGACCTGAGCAACATCATAACCCATCGTTACAACGCTGAAGGTGTGCTCGTGCCATGCGAAACGTGGGATAATGCCACCCTGAGCTGCTCCGTCAGGGCAGGGGAGGGCGAGTTCCCGATGGTCATCCGCACGCATCGCATCGCCCCCGGCGAAGCCAACACCTGGTATCTACGCATCGTCGGCACACGTTTCAGCGCCGAGTTTTCAACCAAATTACCGAAAACCCTGCGCTTTATGCCCTACGAACCCGGCTCCGAGCAGGCATGGCACAGCATTGATTTGGGTTACAAGTCGGTTTACTCGACCATTACCGGTGGCATTTTTGAGTTTGGCTTTACCGACGCCATCCTGCAAATGTGGGCAGCGTTCTGCGACCAGTTGGCGGGCGGGCAGCCGCGTTTTGCCTGCGCTACGCCGGACGAAACCTACCAGCATCACCGTGTTCTGACGGCGGCGCTCGCCTCGCAGCGAGAGGGTAGGGCAGTCATGCTGAACGACATCACAGCCGAGTGAGTAAATGCATGGAACAAGCACTCGACATCATCGCCTGTGGGCATCTCTGTCTCGATCTTCTGCCGCAGATGCAAAATCTGCGGCTGGAAGCGTTGGCATCTCCGGGGCGACTCTTTGAAGTCGGACCGATGGGATTCTCGACCGGTGGCTCGGTGTCGAATACGGGGTTAGCGCTGCATCGGCTTGGCGCAAACGTCCGCTTGATGTCCAGCGTGGGCGATGACCAGATTTCTCATCTCATTCTCGACTTTCTCCAGCGCCGCGATCCCGCGATCACCGAGTACGTAAAGGTCAAAGAAGGTCTGAATGGGTCATACACGCTTGTCCTGTCGCCTAAAGACGTTGATCGAATGTTCCTGCAATATGCTGGGACAAACGCGACGTTCTCCTCCGCTGATATCGATTATGCGGTCGTCAGCCGCGCAAAAATCCTCCATCTTGGCTATCCGCCGTTGCTGCCCGCACTAATCGCCGCTGACGGTGTTGACCTCGCGTGCCTGTTCGCCCGCGCCAAAGAGTCGGGCGTTGTCACATCGCTCGACATGTCGCTGCCGGATCCGGCTGGCGCAAGCGGGCAGGTTGACTGGCGTGCGCTTCTGCGCCGAACATTGCCGCACGTCGATATCTTCATCCCCAGTCTGGAAGAAATCGTGTTCATGCTGCGGCGCAGCGATTTCGACCGCTGGGGCACAGACATCACCAACCACGTAACCCAGACATATCTCGAATCGTTGACAGGCGAACTCCTCAGCATGGGTTCGTGCATCGCCGGAATCAAGCTGGGGGCATACGGCATCTATGTTCGTACCGGCGGCGTTGAAAACTTCCGGCGTTTGGCGCGGCTTGCGATTGATCCTGGCGAATGGGCAGATCGAAACACCTGGCATCCGGCGTTCGAAGTTGATGTCGCCGGCACGACCGGCGCGGGCGATTCAGCATACGCCGGGTTTTTGACGGCAATGTTGAAAGGGCTGCCGGTCGAAAGCGCAGCACGCTGGGCGTGCGCCGCCGGCGCCTGCAATGTCGAAGCGGTCGATTCAACCAGCGGCGTTCAACCATGGGATGCGACACGACGACGCCTTGATGCGGGCTGGCAAGTCCGACCACTGCGTATACGTCAATAACGAGAGCGTAAATCGAATTTACAATTACTCATGATAATGATACTTATCACGAAGTAAATGCAAATTTAGTCCCTCCTTGTGGCCATTGCCTCGCCAGCATACGACGACATTCGTAACGCCCGAAATATGACCTATAACTTAAAACTGCTTGCTATGCTTAGGCTGGCGTTATTCCCCGCTGTATCTGTGGCGGGAGACACGACGAAAGGCAGGCAATTTGCGACCAGCATTACACTGCCTGGAGGATTATTTCCAACGTCAGCACCCTACCCTCGCCGCCCAATCTAGCGGTCACACAGCCGGCGTGAA
>JADLHH010000407.1 GCA_020848855.1 Anaerolineae bacterium
ATCGGCGGTCGCCCACATCGGGTCAAGCGCTGATGCGGAATTGAACGACCGCCCCGCCGCCGCGCTCGCCGCGCAAAAAGAGTCCGCAAACCGATCGATGGTCGGCTGTAAATCGACGTATATGCCGAGGTCGTAATTGCCCCAGCCGAAATTGCACAGCGCCGAATCTCCGGCAATATTGCTGTCGCCGATGCGCATGAAGCGGTGCGGGGTGTTTCCCTGTGCCTGCCCGGCGGCGTAGATTTCGCGTACCCGGTCGCGGGTTTCTGCGTCGACCGGCGGCAGCGCGCCGACCAGCGCGGGCGGGTCGCTGGTTGCTCCCGTCACTACCGGCAGGGTGATCAGGTTTTCGGCGAGCGTCCGGTTCGTGACGGTATCGACCACTCGCAGGCGCAGGAATACGGTGTCGCCGTCGGCAGCCGTCAACGGGATCGTGCGCTCCCCCTCGCGCGGCAGCCACGCCTGTAAATCGCTCAGCGGCGCGGCAATGACCTCGCCGGACGGCATCGCCACCTGCTCGATCACCGGCTGCTGGTGATAGCCGCGATCTTCGACATGCCACAGCACCGGCACGCTGACCGCGCCGCTCATGAGCGCGTCCGCCGCCACGCCGCCGCGTACCGGGGCGACGAACTGGACGATGCGCGGCGGGGTTTCGGCGTCGGTATAGCTCAACTCAAGCTGGCGCTCGTCGACGATCTCGCCGTGCCCGTTGTTGATCGTCAGACGGTAGAGCGGGTGGGCGAAGCTGACCGGGTGCGACACGACGATCCGGTCGGATTTTTCCGGCGCGAAGTGCTCGCCGATCAACACCCAGCGCCCGTTGACCCACGCTTCCATGCGCATGAAGTCGTCGCCGGTAAGGTTGTTGGCTTTCCACGACATGATGACGGCTTCGATCCCTGCTTCGACGCCGGGGTAATCGACGGCAAGGCGGTCAGCCGTGTAGAACTCGATGACCGGCTGCGAGCCGCGCAGAATGGTCACGCCGATCACCGCCAGCGCGGCGACCAGGACGACGAGCATGAGCCACCTGAGCCATCGGATTGAGCCAACCCGCATCAAATACCTCCGCGACCGGGAATCCGGTCAACCGAGTGTCCTATATGCTATACACAGTTAGACACTGAAACATTGAAAGAGGTTGCGCGGTTCTGCGCGGCTTTACCCGCCGATCTGGCTCATCACGCGGGTGAGCAGCGGCTAAGGTTGGACAGATACGACTCGGATGTGCACCCCCAATTTTTCGAGGAAGTCGCTGCAAATCTCCCATGTCAGAGGAAACTGGGCTGTGTCCGCCGCCGCCAGATACATGAGGATGTCGTTGAGCAGTTTAATATCTTCTTCGGGTTCAAGCACGTCGTCAATGAACGTGTTTTCCGCCCAATCGACCAGCGCGTTGAGCGATAGCTCGTGGTTCAGGTACGCCAGCAGTCTTTCGCTTACAACCTGTCGCGTGATGACCATCGCAGAGCTAATCCCGTATTTGTCAAGCGCTGGCGGTTCAAACCGCCAGCTAAGTAAAACTTAGCGACCCGCTGAAGGGGTCGCCAAATGCAGCCCATTAAAGGGGCTGCTGGGTTCTTTGTAGTAGAAGGTTTAAACCTTCTGCGGCTCACCCGCCGATTTGGCTCATCACGCGCTTGACCGGGATCACGTCGTCGGCTAAGCCGTGCCCCCATGGCTTCCACCAGATGCCGTCGAGGATGATCTGCTTGAGGTCTTCGACGCTCGCGCCGTCGCGCAGCGGCTGGAGCAGGTTGACTTCCTTGTCGCGCAGCAGGCACAGCCGCAGCACGCCGTCGGCAGTCAGCCGGGCGCGGTTGCACGACGCGCAGAACGGCGCGCTCACCGTGCTGATGAAGCCGACCGAGCCTTTCGCGCCGGGGAATTGGTACATGCGCGCTTCGCCGTCCAGTTTGCCGTCGTCCGCCAGTTCCAGCGGCATGTATTCATCGGCGATGCGGCTGCGGATTTGCTCGTCGGTGATGATCTGTTCCTGAGCGAAGGTCGCCACGTCGCCGAAAGGCATCATCTCGATGAAGCGCACCTGCCAGTCGTGGTCGAGCGAGAGTTTGGCGAGGTCGGTCACGTCCTGATCGTTGAAGCCGCGCACCACCACCACGTTCAGCTTGACCGGGGTCAGCCCGGCGCGTTCGGCGGCTTCGATGCCGTCCCACACTTCGGCAAGCGTGCCCCAGCGCGTGATCTTCTTGAAGCGCTCCGGGTCAAGCGTGTCGATGCTGACGTTGACGCGCTGCAAGCCGGCGTCGGCGAGCGGCTGGGCGAGTTCTTTGAGCAGGACGCCGTTGGTGGTCATCGACAGACTCTGAACGCCCGGCGTGTTGGCGATAAAGCGGCAGATTTCGACGATGTTTTTGCGGACAGTCGGCTCGCCGCCGGTGAGGCGAATCTTCCTGAAGCCGAGTTCCGCGAACACGCGCACCAGCAGTTCCAGCTCGTCGTCCTGCATCAGCTCGTGCTTGGGCTGGAAGGTCATGTCTTCCGGCATACAATAGACGCAGCGTAGGTTACATCTGTCGGTCAGTGAGATGCGGAGATAATTGATGATGCGACCGAAGCGGTCTTGCGCGACACTTGTCACGGAGAAACCCTCATACTCTGTAGTGTAATTTTACCGGAATCCTGAGTTTCTATCAACCCGATCTGCTTTATTTCCCGTTCTGGCGGGATACTTGTCAGTTCTGTACAATCCGGTTCGGCTGATGACGGGCTGAGGCTCAAGGCTTCCGGTAACATGCTTCGATTAGTCGCGCTGCTGAACCTATTCGTTACACCGTCCACCCCATTGACCGCGGATCGGGCGGTGTGTGGCGGCTTCTCGCCGGGCAGCGCGCGTCGATATCCAACTCCCGGCTGACCGTCCATGCGCCCGCGCCATCACCTGCTGGTCTTCCTGCTGTACCTCGGCGTCGCCGTCGTCATCACCTACCCGCTGATCACGGTGATCGGCACGCGCCTGATCGGGCATCCGTTCGGGGATGCCTACGAATATACCCATCACATCTGGTGGATCAAAACCGCGCTGCAAACCGGGCAGAACCCGTTCTTCATGCCGAATCTGGTCTACCCCGACGGACTCGCCGCGCCGCTGCTGTGGAGCCTGCCGCTGCAATCGTTCCCGGCGTGGCTGTTCGCCTTTGCGATGCCGCTGCCCGCCGCGTTCAACGTCAGCGCGCTGCTGACGCTGGCGCTCAACGGCTGGGCGATGTTCGTGCTGGTGCGGTATCTGATCAGGCGTATCCATCACGCCGCGTCCGTAGGGGCGCACGGCCGTGCGCCCCTACAAAATTCGCTTGCTCCCGCGCTGGTTGCCGGGCTGGTGTTCATGCTCTATCCGGCGTTTCAGGGGCAGTTGGGCGCGGCGCACGTCGGGCTGCTGACGCTTTACCCGGCGCCGCTGTACCTGTGGGCGTTGCTGCGCCTGCGTGACGCGCGGCGGGCGCGCGGGTGGATTCTCGGTGCGGCGCTGCTGTTTGTGGTCAGCCTGTGGGGCAGCCTCGTGCTGCTGGTCTACCTGATCGCGCCGATCACCCTGTTTTACGGCGCGACGCTCGTCGTTTCCTGCGACTGGCTGGTGCTGCGCCGAACGCTGGCGGCGCTGGTGCTGGGCGCGGTGCTGGCGCTGCCGTTCGTCGTGCCGCTGGCGCTCGATTCCAGCACGCCCGCCGAGACCGGCTCTGTCCGCTACAGCGCCGACCTGCTCGGCGTGGTCGCGCCGTCGTTCTATCACCCACTGTTCGCCAACTGGGAATACAACCGCCGCGTGCTGGGGCTGGAGCCGTTCGAGACGATGGCTTACGTCGGCGTGGTGGCGGCGGCGCTGGCGCTGGTCGCCGTGTGGAAGGTGCGGGCGGCGCGCGGGTGGCTGGCGCTGGCGCTGGCGGCGTGGGTGTTCTCGCTTGGTCCGCTGCTGCGGGTGAATGGCGAGCTGCTGGCGGCGCGCATCGACGGCTACGCGAGTTTC
>JADLHH010000408.1 GCA_020848855.1 Anaerolineae bacterium
CCAACTGCTGCTCGCAGAAGGTTACGGCGTACTGGTGTACGATCAGCGGGCATCGGGCGAAAGCACGGGCGCGCGGCAGTCGCATGGGCTGTACGACCAGCGCGACATCACGCCGATCATTGACTGGCTGGCGGCGCGCCCCGAAGTGGAGATGACGCGCGGCATTGGCGGCGTCGGGTTGTCGCTTGGCGCGCATATCCTGATCGGGGCAGCCCCGAATGAGCCGCGCCTGAGCGCCATCTGGGGGGACGGCTTGGGCATCAACACCATCGCCGACCTGCCGCCGATGGAAGGCGTCGGCAACCAGCTTATCACCTTCATCACCGGGCAGGCATTGTGGCTGGGCGAACGCTATCTGGGCGTCGAGTTCGTGCCCAATAGAGTGCTCATCCCGCAGATCGCCCCACGTCCACTAATGCTGGTGGCGGCAGGCGCAGACCCTTACGAAGCCGACTTCAACCGGGGCTACGAGCCATTTCTGGGCGAAAATGCCGAGCTATGGGTAATCGAGAATGCCGGGCACGTCGGTGGGCTGTGGGCGGCTCCCGAAGCCTACACGACGCGCATGATTGACTTTTTCGACGCGGCGCTGCGCTCGTAAAGCGCACCGGTCTGTAAGTCGACAGCCCCGGCGGTGCGCGTCGGGGCTGTTTTGATTCACAACTTTCGCGCTGGCAGCGCGTAGAATAGGGCAGATGTTGGCTTCACTTGGGGTTTGCCGTTATGTCTCACGACGACCAGGCATCTGTCCGCCAGCAGTTCAACCGCCGCTTCGTGTTTGGGCTGCACGCTGTCGCATCGGTATTGATCAGCCTGCTTCTGTTTTTGCTGGTATTCACCCACCCGCTGAACACGACGGTCTGGGATGGACAAACGGTGTGGGCGGGCTACGCGCGCCCCGACCTGATGTACGTCGCCAGTATTCTGCTGGGGATGGTCGGGCTGCACGGACTGTGGGTGCTGCGCCGCGAAGGGCGGCTGGATCGGCGGCGGCGGCTGGGTTTTGCGCTTCACGCGCTGCTGGCGACGGTGGGCGCGGCGCTGACGTTCAGCTACCTCAATAGCTGGTACTTCAACGAATCGTACAAGTGGGTCGATTATTACGCGCCGGTGTCGCCCGGCTCGCCGCCAGCGCTCGTCGTTTACGCGGTGCTGCTGTTCACCATCGCCGTCTCGCTGGCGCTGCCAGTACACGGCGGTTGGCTGCTGTATCACGAACTGCTGGCGCGCAGCCTGCGCCGGGCAGCAGCCAAGCCGAAGCGCGAAGAAGACGCCCCGATGATCGGCGACGATGGCGAATTGTCCGAATGGATCGTGGAAGAGACGAAGGCGAAACAGTCGTCCTAGCGCCAAATAAAACGCCCGGCACATGACCGGGCGTTCGTCTTATCAGATGATGGATGGATCAAGTGGGGGGCGGCATGACCGTCGGTTCGACGGTTGCCGTCGGTAACAGCGGGCTGCCGACAGGCGTGCAGGCGTAGAAGAGTATCCGGTTTTCTTTGCCCCATTCATCGAAGCCGATGAAGATGAAATACGGGCTGCCGTCGTCGGCGGCGTTACCGTACAGGTCAACGGGACCGTAGGACCCCTGACCATGACCCAACTGAACCGCCGTTCCGCCGGGGCGAATCTGTCCCAGACCCTCTTCGACAATATCCCGCGACAGCGTCCAGAGCGGCTGCCCGTTCTTGTCGCGCAGCAGGAAATAGGCGAAGGTCGCGCTGTTGTTGGTCACGTTGTCGGACTCATCCATACAGTACAGCGCGTCGCCGCCGAAATGCGCGATCTGATTGATACGCCCGTCGGGCTGCACCAACTGCTGTGCCATTACCGCCGAAAGCCCGAGCACCAGGACGATGAGAATGCTCGCGCCCAATATAAGGCTGCGCCGCGACAGGGGGTTGTGTGTTGACATAATCAACTCCTCAATGTGCAAATACAATAGCGCCTGTATCGCCTCGTATTGTATATGACATTTCAAATAAAATTACGTTTTCTAATCAACTCATAATCCTGTATGAGGGAGTGAACGCGTTATTTCGCCTTGAGGTGCGCGTAGCTTTCCGGGTGGGTGCGCAGGAAATCGCCGAGCGACTGCGCCGGATGCCCGGTCAGGCGCAGGATGTCGTCGGTGACGAGGCTCAGTTCGTCCTCGGCGATTGCCGTGTAGGTGCTGATCCACGCCTCGACCATGAAGTCCGGGGCGTTGTAGACGGCGCGTGACTGCCACGCCTCATCCATCGTCTCCTCGTGATACGAGAGTGGACGCCCGGCATACTCCGAAATCAGCGCCGCGATCTCCGCCAGCGTGAGCGCTTCGGGTCCGGTGTTGTTGTAGGTTTTACCATTGTGCTGGTCGCTCATCAGGACGGCGGCGGCGGCATCGGCAACGTCGTCGCGGGCGACACACGAGACGCGCCCATCCCCTGCCGGACCGCGCACAATGCCATCCCTGCCGAAGAAGTGCGGGATCGAGTCGGCGTACAGGCTGTCGCGCAGAAAAGTGAAGGCGACGCCGCCCGCGCGGATGCGTGCTTCGGTGTGGTAATGCTGGCGCGCGAGCGTGAAGGCGGCATCCGGGGCAGCGCCGAGGAACGAGAGGTAGACGATCCGCTCGACGCCCGCTGCCAGCGCCGCGTCCACCGCCGAGAAATGCTGCTGCAGGCGGTCGGGCGCTTCGGCAGCCGAAACCAGAAACAGGGTATGGATGCCGCGCAGCGCCCGCGTCATCCCGTCTGTATCGGCATAGCCCGCCACTTCGACCGCTTCCGCACCGGGCAGCGCCGGCGCGCGGCTGATGTCGCGCACGATCAACCGCTGGGAAACGCCGCGCGCTGCCAGCCGGGCAGCGACTGCCCCACCGACGTAGCCGGTCGCGCCGGTGATCCCGAAGGGTGGCTGCCCCGAAGATGTGATGCCCATGCTGTCCCTCTTTTTCGCTCGATTCGACAACCGGTTCGCTCACCGGCGAAGGGCTGCGCGCCGCACCTGAATTTGTCGGCGGATTCGCCAGCCGCTATGATCGCCCGGATGAGTGGTTATGTGAGGAATGAACCTCTGATACGCAAAATCGCCGTTTTTGGAAGCCTGCTGGCGCTGTGCCTGACGTTTGCCGTCCGCCCGGCTGCCGCCGAAGACGAGATCAATTACATCAGCCAGCCGGACGCGCTGGTCGTGTTCCTGAACAATATCGCCTACGTGCGCGACGACCTGCGCATCCCCGGCGATGCCGAAGCGCGGGTCGTGCTGCCGGCGCAGTTGTATCAGGATACGCTGATCGTGCGCGAGGGCGAGGCGCGCGTGACCAACTACCGCATCAGCCGCGCCCGCGGGAACGTGGTGCTGGTAATCGGCGCGGCGGCGGCGAGCGACCTGCGCGCCATCACGCTCGAATACCTGACCGGCGGGCTGAGCTGGAAGCCGACGTATGACATGACCTTCGGCGATGCGGCGGACAGCGTCGATTTCCACTTCTTCGCGGAAGTCCAGAACGACGCCTTCTCGCTCGACGGCGTGGCGGTCACGCTGGCGGCGGGCCGCGTCAGCACCACGCAGCAGATCGACGACATTTCACGGATCACGGCGAACCAGTACCTCGCCGGGTACGAGTCGAACGCCAGCGCCGGGCTGGGCGAGGGCGCGGTGACAATCCAGTACATCTACACGCTGGACGGCGAGATCAGCGCCGAGCCGGGCGACATGCTCTACACGCAGCTACTGGGCGCGGCGCTGCCCGCCCGCCGGCTGCTGCTGTGGAACGCCAGCCTCGACCGCCAGATCAGCGTGATCTACAAAGTCGAGAATACGTCCGACATGCCGCTGGCGGAAGGGATCGTGCGGTCGTATCAGGATGGTTTGTTTGTAGGCAGCGACTTCATCGAATTCACGCCGGTTGGCAGCGAAGGCAGCGTGACGGTCGGCGGCGTGCAGGACGTGCGCGTCAACCGCGCCGAGACGGTCACGTATCACAGCGAGTGGCAGTCGGACGCCGATACGCTGCACACCGTCACCCTGACGCTGGACAGCTTCAGCACCGAGCCAATCGCGCTGGAAGTGGTCGATATTTACCCGCCGACCAGCGGCACGTTCGAGTTTTCCGAAACGCCAGCATTCGAGCCGGGCAATCTGCTGCGCTGGCAGGTGACGATCCCGCCGACCGAGACGGTCGAGATCACGTATTCGTACCGCGCGGCGTCGTAGTGGCAAAATGTGTGGGGATAGGGGCGTAACCCGTTACGCCCCTACAGCGCACCAAAATAAGGACATGTTCAGCCGTGGTCGCCCGATGCTCGAAGCATCGGGCTAACAACCCAAGCCTGCTCAAGCAGGCTCAAGAGCCACCTTGAGGTGGCTTGTTTTCTCGTAGCCGGATGGCTTTCAGCCTCCGGCGGCGCAAGCGAAATTTCTCTGAATGCGCTTCAGTTGATGTCTATGGGCGTAACCCGTTACGCCCCTACGGGCAACAGTAGAGCAGCGCCCGTTATTTCTGGCGGAAGGCGTCGCGCACCAGCGAATCGTCGAAGAGACCCCCGGTTGTGCCTTCAGTGGCGTAGCGGTAGAGCGCCGCCGTGAAAATGCCTTGCAGCGTCGACGAAATCACGCCGATGACGATGAATACCACCACGATCAGCAGCACCGCCAGCAGGATCAGCGCGGGCGAGTCGGACGATCCGCCGAGGGCGAACAAGGGTAAGCCGATGAGGAAAACGGCGGCGACGCCGATCAGCCCGAAAATCGTGCCGATGCTGAAGCTGCCGACCAGTTGCTCGCCCCACGTCTGCTTGAGCAGTTGGGCGCTGCGCTTGATGGCGTCGATGGGTCCGACTTCTTCCATGACCAGCACCGGGACGACCAGGAAGGTCGCCACGTTCCAGGCGAAGCCAATGATCGAGATGACGATCTGCCCGATGATTCCAGCGCGGCGCGAAAGCGCGTTCAGGATCATGCCGACCGTCGCCGAAATGATGGCATAGCCGAGGATCGACGTGGCGTGCGCCGAAGCGATGCGGAAGCCGTCGCTCAGCGTCGGGTCGCCGCCGCGCAGCCGGATCATCGCCGCGCCGACCAGCGCTGTGTTGGCGTAGAAGATCACCATGTAGACGACCACGTAGAACAGGAAGCCGACGACCAGGCTGGCGATGCCATCGCCGCGTCCCTGCGTCAGCGAGTCGAGCCAGCCGGCGGTGAGCGCCGGCACGGCGAACAGGATGCTGACGATCACCAAGCCGATTGTCGAGACAATCGGAAAGACGATCAGCTCCCGGTCGGCGCTCAGCACTGCCCAACTGGCTTTGACCAGCTCCCAACTGCGCGAAATGGATTCGAACATGGCGCTCTCCCTCTGAAAATGACGGCGGTTACCGTTCATTGTAATGACGAATATCGGTCTGGCACAAGCGAAATCGCGCCGGCGCTTCAATTACTCCATATAATGAATGGATACACCGCTTTCCAACACGGATATCAGGATATTCCCATGGCGCTCGAAACGATCATCATCGGCGGCGGGCAGGCGGGGCTGGCGCTCAGCTATTTTCTGACGCAGCAGGGGCACGCGCACGTCATTCTGGAGCAGGCGGCGCAGGCGGCGCACCCCTGGCGCAACGAGCGCTGGGACTCATTCACGTTTGTGACGCCCAACAGCATGAGCAGCCTGCCCGGTCTGGACATTCCGGCTGACGATCCCGGCGGTTTTTTGCCCCGCGACCAGATCGTCGCCTATTTTGAAGAATACATCCGGCGCTTCAAGCTGCCGATCCGCTATGGCGTGCGTGTCACGGCGGTCGAGCCGAATGCGGCGGGCTATCGCGTGACGACCGACGGCGAGACGCTGGAAGCCGCCAACGTGGTCGTGGCGACCGGGCTGTTCCAGAGTCCGAAAATTCCGCCGTTCAGCCACAACCTGCCTGCCGGGATCGTCCAGCTTCATTCGGGGCAGTACCGCAACCCCGCCAGCCTGCCGCTCGGCGCAGTGCTGGTTGTCGGCAGCGGGCAGTCTGGCTGCCAGATCGCCGAAGACGTGTATGAGGGCGGGCGAAAGGTCTACCTGAGCGTCGGCAGTTCAATCCGCGTGCCGCGCCGCTACCGGGGAGGCGACTGTTTCGTTTGGCTGTACCGCCTGGGCTTCTTCGACCGGACGCCGGACAAGCTGCCTTCGCCGAAAGCGCGCTTCGCCGCCAATCCGCACCTCTCCGGGGCGCGCGGTGGACACACCACCAACCTGCACCAGTATGTGCGCGACGGCATGGTGCTGCTCGGTCACATTCAGGCTATACAGGGCGAAACGGTCACGCTCGCGCCTGACCTGATGGAGAGTCTGGAAAAGGTCGACAAGGGCGAAGCCAACATCCTCGCCATGATCGACGGCTTCATCGCGCGCAGCGGCATCGACGCGCCGCCGGAACAGCTTCCGCAGCTCCGCGACGGCTACGATGCCGAGGAACTCCTCGAACTCGATCTGCGCGCCGCCGGGATCACCAGTGTGATCTGGGCAACGGGCTACAGCTTCGATTTCAGCATGGTCAAGCTGCCGGTGTTCGACGACGACGGCTTCCCAATCACGCAGCGCGGCGTGACCGAGTACCCCGGCTTGTACTTTCTGGGGATGGTTTGGCTGCACAAGCAGAAATCCGGCTTGCTGTGCGGCGTGGGTGAAGATGCCGAGTATCTCGCTCAGCATATCGCGGGGCAGAAAGAAGCCATGAACAGCTAGGCTTCACCCGGCGCTCTCATCATGACATGCTGGCGAAATTCATTTACACTCTAGTCGCTGCCATCGAAATTATCGTCGTGCGGATGGTGAGTCGATACCCTGAATACTATGAACTCGCAACTCAAGCCTCACGCGCGCACTACGCTGATCGCTCTGGTCAGCCTAATGCTGTTGATTGCTCTGCTAACGGCATTTCAAATGAACGCTGCCCTGTGGACGGATGAAATGGTGACGCTTCAGCATATTGGAGCAGCGCCGCAGTTCGGTCCCATCACACCCCAGCAATCCCTGCTGCGGGTCGCCGCCGATCCCTGGCAAGCGCCGCTGTACTTTGTGGCGGTGTATGGATGGGGGCATATCGCCGGGTGGTCGCCGCTGGCGCTGCGTCTGTTCTCACTCTACAGCGGCTTACTGGCGCTTGCTCTGCTGTTCAGGCTTGTGCGGCGCAATTTTACGGCAGAGATCGCGGTCTTCGCGGTGTTCACAACGGGTGTAAGCGCGTTCTTCGTTCACTATCTGTATGACATGCGTGGATACACTTTCGTGACGCTGCTCGTCCTGCTGCTGATCGCTGCGTACGAGCAGACTCAGCGATCGGGA
>JADLHH010000409.1 GCA_020848855.1 Anaerolineae bacterium
AGGTTACGGCTTATTCCCCCACCAAACTCGTCTTGTTGGATAACAACGAAAGTGGGTTGCACGATCTTGTTATCGAGATCAGTACCCGGCATCCAGATCTCAATCTTGTTCCCGCCCTCATCGACATCAAGAATCCAACTTTACTGCGGTCGCTTTTCATCGAACATCGTCCCCAGGTTGTCTTTCACGCAGCAGCTTATAAACATGTTCCGATGTTGGAACGCTATCCGCAGCAAGCGCTGGAAGTCAACATTCGCGGCACAATCAATGTAGCAGAACTTGCACTTACATATGGGGTCGAGCGCTTCGTTCTGATTTCTACCGACAAAGCGGTGAAACCGTCAAGCGTTATGGGCGCAAGCAAGCGCGTATGCGAGCTTATGCTCCACGCGCTATCCCAGTCACATGCCAGCGATACGCGCTTTACGTCTGTTCGCTTTGGGAATGTGCTCGGTAGCCGGGGCAGCGTCGTTCCGACCTTTGATCGACAGATCGATGAGGGTGGCCCCGTCACCGTAACTCATGAGGACATGACCCGGTACTTCATGAGTATCCCGGAAGCGGTTAATCTGATCCTACATGCGGTCTGCCTGACCGAAGGTGATGACATCTACGTACTCCAGATGGGCGAGGTCGTCCGTATTGTCGAGCTTGCCGAGCGCATGATTCGTATGCGCGGACTACGCCCCTACCGCGACATCGACATCAAGTTTACCGGTATGCGACCAGGCGAAAAGATGCATGAGGAACTATTCAATGAAATCGAGAAACCCGCAGTAACAAGCCATCCATATATCTTCAAGATTGAAGGCTGGGATCCCGAGTTCGACGTGCTGCTATTCATGGAACGCCTCAGCAAGCTGTCAGAAGGCTTGTCGTCTAAAGAAGTGCTGAGCTTACTCCACGACGCAATTGAGAGTAAGTACATAAGCCCAATTGAATCGATGCCACCCGTGCCAGTAATGCCCACACAGGCTGTCGGATAGGCATATGGTACAAGCCTGTGGATGTAGTCTATAACACGGCATGAGGGCGCCTGCTGTTTTGAACAGCAGGCGCCTTAATTTGCAGCCAAAGTCACCCGAAGCAATCGCCTTCCAGTACATCACCTAACTTGAACAGAAGCTATGAGGAACTCCTCTATTGGGGCATCAGTTTGCACGATATTGACAGCTCATCAATACGAATTCGCAGGCTACAAAGGCTCTATCGTATAAGATGACCGCGATTTCACTTGACGACGTGCAGCGGGAAGTCGCGGTAGTCCCAGATAAACGCCTGCCCACACGAATCTCAAGTAGGGATTAGCCTAATAACCCCTGTGTGGGGCTTGTTATCCTATGAGAGTCACACACCGCTTTCTGTGACTCAATCGGCAGTGAATCGAACAAAAAAGCTCCCACCCAATGCACTGGGAGCTTTTTGATCTTGTTCGTTCACGCGCTCGAAGCCGAGCAAGCTATCCGACCGACCGTTACTCGATGCCGAGATACTGGCAGATTTCGGCGGGCAGGAGATCCTGAGTGCACGCTTCTCTTGCAGCCGCCAGAGTCCCCTGGTCGGGGAAGAACAACTGGGCAGCCGCCGCGCCAATACCCGACGGCTCAATCGGATCGGGGCACCCAATCGAATAATACAGCAGGTTATCGGGCAGCCCTTCCAGCGCCTGGCAAACATCCAGTTCATTCGTGGTGAACGGGCGCGGCAGCGACCACTGACCGCAGGTTGCTTTCTCGTCGGCGTCGCCTTCAATACCCAGGCTTTCGAAGTCCGGGCACAGCGGAACGGTCGAGAAGAAGCCGGGCGGCACGATGATCTCGTTCGGCGTATCCGGGTAAATCTTCAGAAGACCGCTGGTTACAAACAGTTCCAACTCGTCACCCAACTGGTCGCCGGGCGGAAGCGTGCGCATCACAATCGAGGACTCGATGCGAATGGGCGTATCGTGAATCATGATGTCGACCGGGGTGGTGTTCGGTCCCTGCACGAAGATGAGTGACGGCGCTTCGTCGCAGTTGAGACCACCAATACCGGTGCGATAGTAGATGTGCTGCATCGGCGTGAAATCGTTCGCACCAATCGCCGGCAGTCCGCTCAAGTCGATGCCAGCGGTATTCAGCGAGCTAAGGCTCACCCAGCCCACGCGCTCGCCGAAAATAGCGCGCACATAATCGCCCGTCGGGTCGAATGCATCAATGCTGACCGAAGTTCCCGTAGGAACCGTAGCCACGAATTCCGAGGCGTGTCCCTCAATCGATGGCGGAGGCCAGCTCAGCAGGTCGGTATCACTGGTGGTCGCAACGTTGATACCGTCGACCAACGTGACCGCAGCTTCGGGTTCGACGCCATTCTCAATCTCGACGCCGCCCATCTGAATGTAAACGACACCCTTCGGCGAAAATGCGGATGGCAGATTCGCGTCCACATTCATGACGTTAATGCCCCAAAGTTCTTCCGCCAGGTTGAAGGGACCGGTCTGGATCGTTTCGGTATCATACAAGTCCGAACGGTCGCCGGGCTGCGTATAAAAGTCTGGAGGTACGCTGGGGATGAAGGCGGTATGCCGTACTTCCTCGTGTCCGTAGCAGCTAACGTTCCGACCCAGGGTGGCGCAGTTCGTGCCGAGATCCCTCAGCGAGTCCTGCACAACCGAGGGGCACGTCGGGCGCAGCTCTTCCTGTGCATCGGCGACGACCGCAAAAGATAGCATGACTACGATTAGGACAAGTAAACTAACAAATGCCGGGCGTCGCTTTAGCATATGAACTCTCCATAGTCACAATGTGTCTCTGCATCTACTCTTTCTATTATAAGCAGGAAGTATTGAATATCAAATTATCGTAGCTCCCTTCTTAAGAAATTGTGCGAAATTTACGCAACCATCATGATAGTTTTAGCCAAACCGCCCAAAATGCCCGACAATTTTACGCTTGCACACCCCGGTCAAAGAGCGAAATAATGGTATTGTTCACGACCAGAACCGTTTTTCGTAAATTTTTCGGGTAGACGACCGAAACCGCGACGAGCGATTGAAGCCGGCTTGTACAGCATTGCCCATCACATGCTGCTTCTAACTCCCCTCACCCTGATGGCAAATGTTATTTGTATAGATTTCCCCCCTCCCGCGAGTCAGAAGTATCTTTTCGCCTTCTTCATGCTAGAATAGCAAAGCCAGCTTACAGGGACGCCAACAGGCTTCAGTCTGCCCGAAGCCCAATTGCCATTAGTGGTGTGAGGTACTGATTACCCTAAATGTCTTCAAATCCTCATGAGAGTTCTGTTGCAAACAGTAACGCCGATTCTGAATTAACGGCGACTCCGCACCGGCGCCGCCATTCGCGCCGCGGACCAAGCTGGTATCGGAACCTGCGCCGCAGACTTCGACACCGCATCCGCTGGACGAGTATTCTGATCGTCATCGTCGTATTTGTAGTGGTCGCCGGCGTCGGCTTGTCGGCAATCACTCTGGACGCGGTCAAGCGTGTGGAAGCCTCAATGAGCAGCTTTCAGCGCGTCGCCAGTTCGCTTTCCCTGCAGTCCGGCACTGAACTCACCCTGAACGATTTCCGGCGGCTCGACGCTGCGGTCAGCGATTTACTCGGCACGCTCTCGTATGCCCAGTCGCGGTTCCGTTTGCTGCGCCCGTTCGCCCGTTTCAATTCGGACTTTGCTACGACCATGACTTCTCTGGATGCTGCTCAAGACCTTGCGGCGTCCGCGCGCCTCATCCTCAACGGGCTTCAGCCGACACTCTATTTCCTGGTTTCGGGCGAAGACACGGGCACGGTCGTCTCACAGATTTCCTCTGGCGAGCGTATTATCGAGCTTCTGCGGCTGGGGCGCGGGCAGTTCACAAGCGCCGAAGCTTATTTGTCCGATGCCAAAGATGCGATCGATCGGCTTGACCTGGGCGATACGGGCAGCGCGGCGCTGCTTGATCTTCAGCAGATCGAGGGGTACTGGTCGCAGCTCAGCGAGATCAATACGGTTCTCCTGAACGCGCCGGAATTCCTGGACGCCGCGCTCGGCATCTCCGGCGAGCGTAATTATCTGGTGCTCTCGCAAAACAACGACGAGCTTCGTCCGTCAGGCGGCTATATCAGCACCTATGGCTATCTGCTGGTTCGCAACGGACGCATCACCGGTTATGGCTACAGCCCCACGACCGCGACCAGCCCGAATCCACCAAGCGCCGATCTGGTATCCCAGCTAAGTATTCCGACCTGGTGGCTGCGCTACGCCGAACCGATTTACGCCGCCTGGGACGGAAGCTGGTACGCCGATTTCCCATCGACCGCGCGGATGTCGATGTGGTATTACGACCAGGGCAATAACCCGCACTCCCCGCTCGATGGCGTGTTCTCCATCGACATTACCGGCTTCGAGCATCTGCTGGGTGTGATTGGACCGATCACTATCCCTGAATACAACATTGAGGTCGACGCCAGCAATTTCCGCAGCGTGATCTATGACATTCGCGCCTACGGCGGCGGCGACCTGCCCCACAAGCGCTTCCTGGTGGCGCTGTATCAGGAGATCTTCAAGGAGTGGCAGGGTGCGACCCTGGATTCGACGCAGAACGCTCAGCTTCTCGGCGCGCTGCTGCAAGCGCTCCAGGAGAAGCACATCATGCTCTACTTCGAGGACGAGCAGTTGAACAATGCCATCAACCTGCTCGGCTGGTCGGGCGCGCAGGCTCCGGCGGTCGATCATGACTATCTGATGGTCGCCGACGCGAACCTCGGCAACAAATCCAACCACTCGATCATCCGCAGCCTGACTTACGACGTGGATATCCAGTCCAGCGGCGAGGTGAACGGTCGCACGACGGTTAGCTACGATTATTCAGCGCACATTGCCGAAAACGACCCCGGCGTCAACCCGGATGCCAACGGTCCGCTCGACTACGCCAGCCTGGTGCAGATATTCGTCCCTGCCGGAACCACCTTGCAGGAAACGACGAACGTCACCACGCCGCCGACGGTCGCCAACAACGAGACGAATACCGAGTTCGTGACGCGGCTGTATATTCCCTACGACAGCACGCAGCGCTACCAGTTCTCGTATACTACGCCGCCGGTCGTCGAATCGCTCGGTGCGTATCAGCGTTACCGCCTGCTGGTGCAAAAGCAGCCGGGCACGCCGGCAAACGCGCTCAGCGTCCAGATCATGCTGCCGCCGGATGCTGACATCGTCAGTACGTCGCCCGAACCCGCCGCCGATTACTATCTGGAACGACCGATCCTGGAATTCCGTCCAGACCTCTCTACCGACCAATGGATCGAGGTCATTTACCGTTAAGATACGAAAAAGGGCTGATCGAGTCAGCCCTTTTTTCATCTGTCCGTCAACCCGGTTTGATCGGCAGCGTGCAGCGAAAGCACTTTTCGCTCAAGCCGGCGCGTCGGCGTGCTGGCGCGTCAGATAATCCGCCGCGAACAGAAAGCCGCGCACGTGATGCGTCGCCTGATCGCCGGATACTGTGTAGTCGTAATGGGGCATCCACGACCAGAACCCCCACTGAACGTTCGGATCGTCGCTGTACGGCTGGTCACCCCCCGGCACAACCTGGATCGACAGCGAATAACGCAGGGCGCGCATGGCGGAATCCATGTAGGGCGTGTGGCGGTTGACGTCATACAGGCGCAGCAGCGCGATGGCGATGTTCGGTACGTCGCCCGGTCCGACGGTCGGCACGACCACGTTGCCGTCACGGTCAATCGTCAGCGCCCAGCCGCCGTCCTCGTTTTGACGCGCCAGCAGCCAGCCGGCGAAGCGCTCGGCGGCAGTCAGGTACTTCGCCTGCCCGGTCAGTTCATGCAGAAAGACGAAAGCGCGCAGCTCGTCGGCGGCGATATCGGTGTTGAAGTAGTCGTCGTCGATCAGGTACAGCCCGCCGTCTCCCGCCAGCAGCGACAGCCCGTAATCGCCCCAGCGCACCGCCAGTTCGCGCCACGACGATTCGCCGGTCACAGCTTCCAGAATCAGGAAGGCTTCGACCACTCGCCCGAACGACTGCCAGCCCATTTCCCGCCATGCGCTCAGCCGGGTGTCGTATTTGGGCGCGAAGTCGTGGCGCGTCGACTGAATGAGGAACATCGCGCTCTGCCGCGCGCGATCCAGATACTGACTCTTGCCGGTACGGGTGTATAATCCGGCGTTGAGCAGCACGAACTCGGCGGCGAACTTCGTCCACAGTTCCCCTTCCGGCAGGCTTTCGCGCACCCCGCCGATCACCACGCTCATCGGGTGCGTGACGACGAAGTGACGGTAGAACCAGTCGGTTGCCCGCTCCGCCTGATGCAGGAGCTTTTCATCGCCGTAATGGTCGTAGCTCGCCAGAAACTGCCAGGGGGCGATCAGGTTGACGGTCTGCGGCGGCTCGAAGCGCTTTTCCGGTGCGCTGTAGAAGCCGTAGAACGCTCCGGCAGCGTCGTCGAAGTGGTGCTGCGCCCATTGATACGTGCAGGCGTGGATGCGCTGTTCGAGTTCCTGCCCGGTGATGCCCAAGCCGGGGATGGGCAGGCTCTCAACCGTTTCCGCGACCGGCAGTCCCCAGTCCTGGGGGGAAATAACGCCTATTTTCATCGATTCCTCTCCTCTGCTTACGAGAAACTTCTACGATGCCGCTCATTCCGTTTATTGAATCGCCCCTGCACCTGAGCTTTCAGACCGAAGGCGAGCATTTTCGCGTTGCCCGCTACAGTCTGGACGGTCAATCGTGGCTGAATGCCGCGTCGGTGTCGCCCGCATTCGCCGTCTACGTAAACGGCGAGCGACACGACGTGACGACGCTGCCCCTGCGTGGCTGGCGCGTGGACGACGGCACAACCGGCATCCGCCACCTGATCGCCACCTTCGCCGGGGCGGGCTTCGCGGTCGAGCATCACGTGCTGGCTTACGATAACGCGGCGCTGACCGAACAGTGGCAGGTCATCCGCGCGACCGGAACAGCGCCCGTCACGGTCACACGAATCGACTCGGTCGCGCTGGACATTCCGAGCGACGGCACCGATCTGCTGTCGTTCACCAGCGATTGGGGGCAGGAATTCCAGCCGGTGCGCCGTCCACTGGCAGACGGCGTGACACTCGAAACCCGCGCCGGTCGCTCGTCCAAAGGGCAGCATCCCTGGTTCGCCCTGTTCGCCGGGGACGGCTCGGTGCTGTCGGGTTCGGTGGCGTGGTCTGGAAACTGGATATTCCGGTTCGAGCCGCTCGCCGCCGGCGGTTACCGGCTGACCGGCGGGCTGCACGACTGGAATTTCTCGAAAACGCTGTCGCCCGGCGAATCGATGGAGAGCGCCCGCGTCGCGCTCGCGCTCGGTGGCAGACTGAACGCGGTCGCCCGGCAGTATGCCCGCGTCGGGCGGCGCTGGTGGTATCCGCCCACCCGCCCGGCGGCGGCGCTGCCCGTCGAGTGGAATCACTGGTGGAGCTACGAGGACGCCGACATCGACGAAACGGTGTTCCGCGCCAACATCGACGCGGCGGCAGCGCTCGGCGTCGAACTGTGTACGCTGGACGCCGGGTGGTTCGGCTATCCCGACGCCGCTACCGACTGGCAGCAGCATCGTGGCGACTGGGATGTCGTCAACACCGCGCGCTTCCCCAGCGGCATCCGCGCGCTGGCGGACGCGGCGCACGACTACGGCATGAAATTCGGGCTGTGGTGCGAGATCGAAGGGCTGGGCGCGAAAGCCGCGCTCAACGAGTTCCATCCCGAATTCGCCGCCCGGCGTGATGGCGCGGCGCTCGGCTACGTCTGTCTCGGCAGCCCTGCCGCGCAGGAATGGGCGTATCAGGTACTCAGCCAACTGATACGGAACTATGCCTGCGACTGGATCAAGGTCGACTTCAACCTCGACCCGGCGGCGGGCTGCAGCCGCACCGATCACGGGCACGGCGCGGGCGACGGATTGTACGCCCACTATCAGGGCTACTATCGCCTGCTGGAACGCATCCGCCATGACTACCCGGCGGTCGTGCTGGAAAACTGCTCGTCGGGCGGGCAGCGCATCGACCTCGGTATGCTGCGCCACACCGACCTGACGTTTCTGAGCGACCCGGATTACCCGGTGCATAATCTGCAGGTGTTCTGGGGCGCGACGACCATGCTCGCGCCCGACGCCTGCCTGCACTGGAGCTTTTCGGAGTGGCGCGGTAACGGACCGCCCCAACAGAATTTCAACCCGCGCGACCCGGCGTTGCAGCCGCACCAGCTTGACTACTACACGCGCACGGCGATGCTCGGCGCGTTCGGGCTGTCGCAAAAGCTGCCAGACCTGCCGAAATGGGTCGTCGAGCGCCTCGCCCAGCATATCGCGGTGTACAAGCGCCACGTCCGGCGCTTCGTGCGCGAGGCTGAGCTGTCTCATCTCACCGACCAGCCACGCCGGGATGGTCGGGGCGACCGCTGGTGCGCGTTTCAGTACAGCCTTCACGCCACCGACGAGCACCTGTTGTTCGTCTTCCGGCTTCCCGGCGCCGAGCCAAGCCGAACCATCCATCTGTGCGATCTCCAACCGGAGCGCGTCTACCAGTTCGAAAACCTGAATCCAGGGGGCGAACCGTTCGCGCCCATGCACGGACGCGACCTGACGCAAACAGGACTCGTGCTGGATCATCTGCGCGAGGAAGACTCCGCCCTGCTCCGGCTGTTCTGAGACCGACTGCTTACGCGGCGCGGGCGGACTGTCGGGCGGCGCGCCCGCGCGCCAGCGCCGAGGTTACGACCATCCGCAGCAGGTACATCCCCGCGCCCAGCAGCAGCGCCCACTTGAACCCCCACTGGATCGAGATCACCATCGACAGCACCGAG